>JAGLHR010000793.1 GCA_023143415.1 Thiomargarita sp.
ATTTATCAAACGGGTAAAAAAGCGATCAAATCTTTTTTAGAAGCCGATTGTATTTGATCACTTTCTGCCAAAATGGAATTATAAAGCGGTACCCTCTTTTTGAAATCTGGAAGTTATTTTCTCGGCTTCCCTTAGTGAATTACATGGATAAACTTTCTTGCTCAGAAGGTTGGTTGCTCGTTTTTGATAGACGAAAAACGGTTTCATGGGATGAAAAGATTTTTTGGCAAACTAAGTTGATTGCTAATAAAACGGTTCATCTGGTTGGGTGTTGATTATAAGTATAACGAATTGAGTCGTATAACAAAATTTTGTGCTAAATTAGTGGACTTGACCCTGCCAGAAGGTTTGCCAACGGGTGAATATTGTCTGTATGGTATTTTATCGCCAGAGCGCGAAGATGTGGTTGCAACACGGGTTCTGGATTTATGGGTGATGGAACAGTGGTGTTTTGAGGTTTTTTAAATTAAGATAGCTTTGTACAGGAGAATTATTTATAATTCATTGATTTAAATCACTTTCATGTTAGAATCAGAATTTTCAGAATTTGAAAATTTTCAGAATTTAAAACCTTTTATGTTTTCGAGGTTTAAGTTTTTTGAAGAAAAACTTAAACCTCGAATGGACTCCAAGGCTTAACTTAATGGCGACCCTACGTTCACTGCTATGTTCACTGCGTGGTTGGATTGAGGTCTGCTGAAAAATTTTATCAACATTTGAAAAAGGTGATGCAATGAAACTCGTTCATTTTGCCCTATTCGTTATGCTCATTATTACAATCAGCATAGTGAAGCACTTCTGGCACGAATCAGAAGAAGAATTTGAAGTACCCACGCACCTTCCAAACTTCAGTCTCGAAGACTTGGAAGGCAAAACCCGTATTCGTTCAGAATGGGCGGGCAAAGTGCTTGTCGTCAACTTTTGGGCGACTTGGTGTCCACCCTGTCTCAAGGAAATTCCGGTCTTTATCAAGTTGCAAGAGCAATATGCGGAGCGCGGCTTACAATTTGTTGGGATTGCCATCAATGATAGATACCAAGTTGTACAGCGTTTTGCCAAAGAAGAGGGCATTAATTATCCGATATTGGGCGGAGAAAATGCTATCAGACTTGCGGAACGTCTTGGCAACCATCAGGGTGGATTACCTTTTACCGTTATTGTTGATCGCCAAAATCGTCTCGTTTCACAACACATTGGCGAAATGAACAAGCAAGAAGTTGAAGAGGCGGTTTTGCCCTTGTTAAATGTTTCCAAAGCTAAAGCGTTGGATTCCGGTCTCTGAAGCTGAAGCGTTGAACTTCTGTAGTCATAATGGAGTACAACGCATAATGGAGTACAACGCTTTAGCTTTGTAAGTCTGTCTAAAAACGCCCAAAGCTGAAGCGTTGGACTCCTGTAGTCATAATGGAGTACAACGCATAATGGAGTACAACGCTTTAGCTTTGTAAGTCCGTCTAAAATTGTTGTAGGCTGCATTCGAGGTTTGAGTTTTTCTTCAAAAAACTCAATTCGAGGTTCAAGTTTTTTCTGTAAAAAAACTTGAACCTCGAATCGAATCCTTTATGGTTGCCCATTCAAAAAAAACGGCCTCCAATACTCTCTAACCAAGTCTTCCGATCACTTGCCCGTTTCTTTGTTAACAACATATTCATTATCTCATTGGTTTTTTCTGCCTCATCTAAACTCAATTGAATCAAGCGGCGCGTTTCTCGTGCCATTGTCGTTTCGCGCAATTGTAAGGGATTCATTTCGCCCAACCCTTTAAATCGTTGTACATTGATTTTACCCCGTTTTTTCTCAGCAGCAATGCGATCTAAAATTCCCTTTTTTTCATCATCATTTAAGGCGTAATATACCGCGTTGCCAATATCAATACGATAGAGCGGTGGGGTTGAAATGTAAATATGTCCTTTTTCTACCAATTGACGAAAATGCTTGACAAACAAGGCACATAATAAGGTAGCAATGTGCGCCCCGTCAGAATCCGCATCGGCGAGTATGCACACTTTGTTATAACGCAAACCTTCTAAATCATCAGAATCGGGATCAATACCTAATGCAACGGCAATATCATGAACTTCCTGTGAAGCCAGTACCTGACTGGTATCGACTTCCCAAGTATTGAGAATTTTACCGCGCAAGGGCATCACCGCTTGAAAAGTCCGATCACGCGCTTGCCGACATGAACCTCCAGCACTATCCCCTTCTACCAAAAATAATTCAGTTTGATTGAAATCCTGTAAACTGCAATCAGCGAGTTTTCCGGGTAAAGCCGGTCCGCTCGTCGCTTTTTTTCTAACCACTTTTTTATTGGCGCGGAGACGCTTTTGGGCGTGATTAATCACCAATTCAGCAATTTTTTCTCCGATTTCAACATGTTGATTAAGCCATAAACTAAAGGCATCGCGTATTATACCAGAAACAAAAGTCGCACAAGCACGCGATGAAAGCCGTTCCTTTGTTTGTCCAGAAAACTGAGGTTCTTCCAATTTGACAGATAATATATAGGCGCATCGTTCCAACACATCTTCGGAAGCCAGTTTCACACCACGCGGCAATAGATTGCGATAGTCGCAAAATTCACGCATGGCTTCTAATAAACCGCTACGTAAACCATTGACATGAGTACCGCCCTGAGTTGTCGGAATTAAATTCACATAACTTTCTGTCAACAATTCTCCTTCTGGAACCCACATCAGCGCGTAGTCTGTCGCTTCAGTTGTGCCTTGAAAATGTCCAAGAATCGGTGTATCAGGAAAACTTTCTACATCACCTAAATTATCAAGTAAATAGGTGGTTAGTCCATTTTTATAATGCCATTGTTGTTTTTCGCGGGTGTTTTCATCCTCAAAGGTAATTGTGATATTGGCACAAAGAACAGCCTTTGCTCGTAAAACATGGGTCATTCGAGAGATAGAAAAACGTGCGGAGTCAAAATATGCTGGATTAGGCCAAAAACGTATCGTCGTTCCTGTGTTGCGTTTTCCCACATTGCCAACGACGTTTAGTTCCGACGTTTTTTCGCCATTGGCATAAGACATTTGATACAATTGGCTCTCACGTTTAATGGTGACTTCTAAATGAGTCGAAAGCGCGTTGACAACAGAGATTCCCACACCATGTAATCCGCCTGAAAATTGGTAATTTTTCTTAGAAAATTTACCGCCCGCATGTAGCCGAGTCATAATCACCTCGACTCCACTGATACCTTCTTCAGGATGTATATCTACAGGCATACCGCGCCCATTGTCGCGTACACTTAAAGAATCATCTGCGTGTAAAATAACATCAATACGATTAGCATATCCAGCTATGGCTTCATCGACACTATTGTCTATCACTTCAAAAGCCAAATGAGTAGGGCGAGTCGTATCGGTGTACATTCCTGGGCGTTTACGCACAGGATCAAGCCCTGTTAAGACTTCTATATCAGCAGCATCGTAACTTTTAGTCATTGTTGAGAGACACCTTGTGATTTTTAATTTGAAAATGTTAGAATGATAATAACTACTCAGGGCAATCACAAGGGATTGCCCCTACATCAGAAGATTTTCGTCCGTATTAATAATTGATGTTACGCAGGCGCTTCTCAAATCTCAATTCCACCTA
>JAGLHR010000794.1 GCA_023143415.1 Thiomargarita sp.
TTTTTAATCCCTTCGCTGAGACAATCCTTGTTTAGCGTTTTTAATCCCTTTTTATATACAATCCTTGTAGTTATAGTTATCGTTTAAAAAATTTGATAGTCGAGTAAAAATCAATGAATATTTCTAACTACAATATTATAAAACCCATTTATGAAAGTGCCAACTCTGTCGTCTATCGTGGGCGCAGAAATGAGGATAATCAACCCATTATCCTTAAAATGCTCAAAGAAGACTATCCCACGCCGGCAGAATTAACCCGTTATCAGCAAGAGTATGAAATCACCCACAATTTTGATTTGGCTGGGGTAATCAAGGCGTATGGTATTGAAAAATATCAAAATACGCTCATCATTGTTTTAGAAGATTTTGGTGGGGATTCCTTGAAGCAATTAATGGGGGAACGCTCCTTAGTCAAAGAATTTTTGCCCTTTGCCATCGAAATCGCTGACAGTTTGGGCAATATTCACGCGGCGAATATCATTCACAAGGATATTAATCCTAGCAATATTGTGGTTAATTCAACAACCCAGCAATTAAAAATCATTGATTTTGGAATTGCAAGCCGTCTCTCGCGTGAAAATCCCACTCTCAAAAATCCAGAGCAGTTAGAAGGCACATTAGCTTATTTATCTCCTGAACAAACTGGGCGTATTAATCGTTGTATAGATTATCGCACAGATTTGTATTCATTAGGAGTCACTTTCTATGAAATGTTGACAGGGGAATTGCCCTTTAAATCCACAGATGCAATAGAGTTGGTACATGCTCATATTGCCAAAACACCTGTTCCTGTTAATAAAGTCAATACTCAAGTGCCACAGATTATCTCCGAACTCGTGATGAAATTAATGGCGAAAAATGCGGAGGATCGTTATCAATCGGCTTTTGGTGTTAAGGCAGATTTGGAGAATTGCTTAGAAAACCAACGACATTTTGAAAACAGCGTCGATTTTTCCTTTCAACTTGCCCAAAACGATTTTTCAGAACAATTTAAAATCCCTCAAAAACTTTATGGGCGTGAAAATGAGGTGAATATCTTATTGCAATCCTTTGAGCGCGTTAGCCAGGGCGCGGCTGAAATGATGCTCATCGCAGGTTATTCTGGCGTGGGCAAAACGGCTTTGGTACATGAAGTTCATAAACCCATGACTGAAAAACGGGGCTATTTTGCCGCGGGCAAATTTGATCAATATCAACGCAATCTGCCCTATTTCGCCATAACTCAAGCCTTTAACGCATTTTGCAATTATTTATTAACGGAATCAGTTAGCCAATTAAACCAATGGCAGGAAAAAATCCGAAATGCAGTGGGAAATAATGGGCAAGTCTTAATAGATGTGATTCCTCAATTAGAACTGATTATTGGCAAACAACAGCCAGTCGCACAAATTGCGCCCTCAGAAGCGCAAAACCGTTTTAATCTGGTTTTTCAAAACTTTTTCCGTGTGTTATGCCAAAAAGATCATCCGTTGATATTGTTTATAGATGATTTGCAATGGGCAGATTTAGCGTCTTTAAATTTGCTTTTCAGCTTAATGACTGAAGCAAATCATCACTATTTTTTCATCATTGGTGCTTATCGAGACAATGAAGTCGATGCCACTCACCCCTTGATGATGCTGCTGGAAAAATTGCAAAAAAAAGCCATCGTCAATACTATTCAATTACAAAACTTGTCGCTTGCTGATGTGAATACATTAATTGCCGAAGCGTTAATTTGTCATTCAGATCAGGCTCTTCCTTTGACAGATTTAGTCTATGAAAAGACACAGGGCAATGCCTTTTTTACCCACGAGTTTTTGAAGTGCATGTATAAAAAGGAATTATTGGTTTTTGAGATCAAAGAACAAAAATGGCAATGGGCACTTTCCAAAATCGCTGCCCTTGACTTGACAGACAATGTGATTGAATTGATGGCAAACAAAATAGAACAGTTTCCCGCCGACACGCAAACTGTTTTAAAACTCGCCGCTTGTATCGGCAACGAATTTGATTTAGCTTTATTATCCACAATTTATCAACATCCTGTTGAAATTTTGACACCCCTTTTGAATGCGGTAGAAGAAGGCTTGTTATTACCATTGGATGAGAACTATAAGTTAAAGGAGGCAACAGCTCGTTTTAAATTCCAACATGATCGCATCCAACAAGCGGCTTATTCTTTGATGGCTGAGACTGAGAAACCTGCCATTCATCAGCAAATTGCGCGTTATTTATTATCAAATTCAAAAGAGGGGGAAGTAAGCCTTTTCAAGATAGTTGATCATTTCAACTTCAGTATTGAATTGGTGAATCGCCAAGAAGAGAAAAACGAAATTGCTCAATTGAATTTACAAGCGGCTCAAAAAGCGAAAGCGACAACAGCATATCAGGCTGCGGTGAACTATTTAAATGTTGGGCGCAAACTCTTGTCGGAAGACAGTTGGGAAACGGAATATGACTTGACACTTAATCTCTATGTAGAATCCGTTGAAAGTTTTTATTTAAACATTAATTACGAGGAAGCTGATACGTTTTCTGATATTGTGTTGCAACAAGCCAAAACGGTGCTAGACAAAATCAAGGTTTATGAGATAAAAATCCTGTTTCATTCTGCTCTAAACCAACAACAAACGGCCCTGGATATAGGGCTGCAAGTCATTGAAATGCTTAACATTTCTCTGTCAAAAAAACAACCTGAAAACGGTGAACTTTCAGCCTTCATTCATTTACCCGCCATGACGGACCCCGATAAATTGGCAGCGCAACGGATATTAATGCATCTATGGGATTCAGCTATTATGCTTAACTCTAAGCAGTTACTCCCAATCGCTTTTACGATGATGGAACTTTCTATCAAGCATGGTAATTCATATCTGTCTGCTTTCGGATATGCCTTTTATGGTCTTATTCTCTGTGGCACCCAAGAGGATATAGAAAAGGGCAATCAATTTGGTAGGCTGGCTTTGCGGTTGTTGGAACGGTATCCTGATGCCGAAATCAAAGTGCGCGTTATCGAAGTTTTTAATGCACATACCAGACATTGGAAAGAACACGCCAAAGAAATTATCGCGCCGCTACACGAAAATATCCAACTCGCTTTGGAAATTGGGGATATCGGGTTTGCTTGCTATAATGTAATGCACTATTGCACCAATTATTTCCTGATTGGACAACCTTTAGAAGACGTGATAAAGGCACAAATGCCTTATATTGGTTTCATTCGGAATCTCAAACAAGAGTTTCCGCTCATCTACGCCAGTATATGGACGCAACTGGCTTTGAATTTAAGCAGTCAATCAAGTGAACGGCAATTAATAGGTGACGTTTTTGATGAAATCAAAATGTTACCTGTTTTGCAAAAAGACAACAATATACTTTTGCTGGTAATGGTTTATCTCGCAAAAACGATTCTCAGTTACTTGCTGAAAGACAAGGAACAAGCACTTGCTAACGCCACTTTAGCCGCAAATTGTAAGCCACCCATCGCCACGCAGCTACCCATTGGGCAAGGACCTTTTTATTATTCTCTCGCCCTTTTGGCGAACTATCCTACAGCAGAAACAGCAGAACAGGCGACACAATATATCGAAAAAGTGGCAGCCAACCAAGAACAACTACAATTTTGGGCTTCTCACGCGCCGAGCAATTATCAACACAAATATGACTTAGTCGAAGCAGAAAGAGCGCGAATTTCTGGTGAAAAATGGCGAGCGGCTGAATTGTACGAAAAAGCCATTGTTGGCGCAAAGAAACAAGAATACCTTCAAGAAGAAGCCTTAGCTTATGAATTAGCCGCAGAGTTTTATTTGGGAGAAGGCATGGAAAAAATTGCCCAAACCTACATGCGTGACGCTCACTATGCCTATCAACAATGGGGCGCAATCGTTAAAGTTAAGGATTTAGAGAAAAGATATCCACAATGGCTAGTCGAGTTTACCCCATTTCCCCCACAGCAATCTACCGTTTTAACTTCTTCACATCGTCAAAGCACCTCCACGCTATTGGATTTAGACTCTGTGATAAAAGCCGCTCAAACCCTGTCTGGTGAAATTGTATTAAGCAAACTCTTAAAAAGAATGATGCACATCCTCATTGAAAACGCAGGGGCAGAACGGGGTTTGCTTCTGAAAAAGGAAGAGGGAAATGGTGAATGGATCATTGAAGCTGAAGGCGTGTTTAACGTTGATGAAGTCACCCTGTTGCAATCAATTTCACTCTCAGGCTATTTGCCCACCACCATTGTCAATTATGTGGCGAGAACCCATCAATTTGTGGTATTAGCCAATGCCATGCAAGAAGGCATTTATACCGAAGATCGCTACATTCAACAACATCAACTCAAATCAGTACTATGCATTCCTATTATTCATCAAGGTGAACTGATCAGCATACTTTACTTAGAAAATAATGTGACTCAAGGCGCGTTTACAGAAGCGCGACTCAATACGCTTGAAATACTCTCCTCTCAAGCAGCGATTTCCATTGAAAACGCGCTATTATATCAGACTCAGGAACAAAAGGTGCGAGAACGCACTGCACAATTGAATAACAAAGTAGAAGAATTAACCCAAACGCGCAATGAATTAGTACAAAGCGAAAAAATGGCTTCACTTGGGCGATTAGTTGCCGGTTTTGCCCATGAAGTGAATACGCCGATTGGTGTTGCAGTGGGAAGTGCTTCCGTCTTACAAAGAAAATCCAAATTGATCAATAAATTGCTTGATGAAGAAGAAGTCGATGAAGAAGAATTGATTTCGGCACTAGAAAAGATTGATGAAGCGGCTAAATTGACACTCTCCAACTTAAAACGGGCGGCAGACTTAATCAGTCGTTTTAAACGAACTGCCGTTGATCAAACTTCTGAAGAAATCAGACGCTTTGATGTTAAAAGCATCATTGAGGATGTCATTAACACGCTACATAATAAGTTCAAACAGACTGCCATTTCAATTCAACTGGATTGTCTTGAACACTTAAACATTTATAGTGTGCCGGGTACGTTAGAACAGATTCTGACAAACTTAATGATGAATAGCTTGATACATGGTTTTGAAGAAGGTAAGAAGAATGGGCGCATTATAATCGCAATTCGTTTAGAAGACGCGCGTTTGCTGATAAACTATTCCGACACCGGTAAAGGCATTAGCCCTGATGCCTTAGAAAAAGTGTTTGAACCCTTTTTTACCACCCACCGCGCTCATGGCGGAACCGGATTGGGATTGTATATTTGTTATAATCTGGTGACTAGCCAGTTACATGGTACAATGACTTGTGAAAGTCGCCTCAACAAAGGCGTTACTTTTAAGATTGAATTTCCTGTTGCATTGAGCTTGCCTGAACAATGATAAGTTTTAATGTTTTCGAGAATTTTTTGAAGGGTGGGTGAAAAATGCTAACTACAAGGATTGTATATAA
>JAGLHR010000795.1 GCA_023143415.1 Thiomargarita sp.
TCAAGTTTTTCTTCAAAAAACTTGATCATCAAGTTCTAACTATAGTTGATTTCATTTTCACCTTTTTCAATTCGACTCCATGCGAATGAATAATATTCAATAAACTGCTTTAAAATCAAATAGTTAATTATTTCCTTCTCAAATCCAAAGCTAAAGCGTTGGACTCCAAAATACACCCAAAGCTAAAGCGTTGGACTCCAATCTTAATTCGCATCGTTTAATCCTAGTTCTGTCATAATAAACAAAAAACTTCAATCTCAATTAATCGCAAATTATTAAATAAGAGCCCATGCCATCTGAACAAATAGGCGACTCCGATTCCTACGTCGATTCTTTAGACAATGCCATTATCAACGGAGATTTTACGGAACTAGATCAATATCATGTTATTCGGCGTAATGGTCAATTAACCTGTTTTAATGTCAAAAACATTATCGTTGCCATGACGCAGGTATTTTTAGCTGTTGAAGGTGAAACGGCAACTGCCTCAAATCGCATACAAAATGCCGTCAACGAACTCGCAAAACAAGTTATTAAAGGCATATCAAGGCGTTTGCGTGAAGAAGGGACAGTACATATTGAGGATATACAAGATCAAGTCGAATTATCCTTAATGCGTGCTGGTTATCATAAAGTGGCGCGGGCTTATGTGATTTATCGTGAAGAACATGCACATATACGCGCCGAAAAACATGAAGAAACCGTCATCAATGTCATTGATGAAGCAGGTAGAAGTTGCCCTTTAAATGAAGATCGTTTACGCGCAATAGTCATCAATGCTTGTGCCAATTTGCCGTCTGTCATACCAGACAGGATTATTGATGAAAGCTTAAAAAATCTCTTTGATGGTATTTCTAAGCGGGATGTCCATCATATCTTGGTGATGAGTACGCGCACATTGATTGAAAAAGAGCCTAATTATACTTATGTGGCTTCTCGCTTATTGCTGGATCAATTACGCTCAGATGCCCTCCATTTTGTCAACTTTAAGCCCACCATATCGACAGATATGGCGCGTTATTATCCAAAGTATTTTAAGGCTTATATCATAAGTGGCATTAACCACGAATTATTAAATCCCGAATTAGAGAAATTTGATTTAGACAAATTGGGCAATGCCTTAGTCGCAGAGAGAGATTTGCAATTAACCTATTTAGGGATGCAAACACTTTATGATCGTTATTTTTTGCACTGGAAAAATACCCGCTTTGAGTTGCCACAAGCTTTTTTTATGCGTGTCTCAATGGGTATTGCCCTCAATGAAAATGATCCGACTGCGCGTGCGATTGAATTTTATCATTTATTATCCCAATTCGATTTGATGTGCAGCACGCCAACGCTGTTCAATTCAGGCACTTTATATCCACAATTATCTAGTTGCTATCTCACGACAGTACCCGATGATTTAAACGGCATTTTTAATGCGATTAAAGATAATGCCTTATTATCCAAATTTGCGGGTGGCTTGGGTAATGATTGGACACCAGTGCGGGGCATGGGTTCGCGTATTAAAACGACAAATGGTCAATCTCAGGGTATCGTCCCTTTTTTAAAAGTTGCTAATGACACCCTTGTTGCTTGTAACCAGAGTGGAAAGAGACGCGGTTCAGGTTGCGCCTACTTAGAAACATGGCATATCGACATCGAAGAATTTTTAGAACTCCGTAAAAATACAGGCGATGAACGCCGTCGCACACATGACATGAATACGGCGAATTGGATACCTGATTATTTCATGGAACGTCTATATGAAAATGGGCATTGGACGCTATTTTCTCCAGATGAGGTGCCAGATTTACATGACTTGTATGGCGAGGCGTTTAAAAAAGCCTATAAAAAATACGAGGCGGCGGCTGAACAAGGTAAACTTAATATCAGTAAGCGCGTTTCTGCTGTAGAATTATGGCGCAAAATGCTGACAATGCTTTTTGAGACTGGACATCCCTGGTTAACATTTAAAGACGCTTGTAATCTGCGGAATCCACAACAACATGTTGGTGTCGTGCATAGTTCTAACTTATGTACCGAAGTAAACTTGAACACTAAGGCAGGTGAAGAGATTGGTACCTGCAATCTTGCCAGCATTAATCTTCCCGCCCACATCAAAGACGGCAAATTAGATATTGAGAAGCTACAGCGTACTATTCGCATCGCTATGCGGGCATTAGATAATGTCATTGACATTAACTATTACGCTGTGCCAGAGGCACGGAATGCTAACTTGCGCCATCGCCCTGTTGGATTAGGCTTAATGGGTTTCCAAGATGCTTTATATAAACTACGCATTCCTTATGCCAGTGAAGCGGCGGTGGAATTTGCTGATTACGCGCAAGAGGTTATTAGCTACTATGCCATTTCAGCTTCTAGCGAGTTGGCAGAAGAACGTGGCTCTTATTCTAGTTTTGAAGGCTCACTATGGCATCAGGGCATTTTACCCATTGACAGTATTCAAAAACTGGCAGAGGTGCGGGGCAAGTATTTAGAAATGAATACGACATCCACTCTTGATTGGGATAGTCTGCGCGAGCGTGTTAAAACAGTGGGAATGCGTAACTCTAATACAATGGCAATCGCGCCGACAGCGACAATTAGCTTAATCTGTGGTGTCACCCAATCCATTGAGCCGATGTATCAAAACTTATATGTCAAATCAAACTTGTCTGGCGAGTTTACCATTATCAATCCTTATTTAGTGCGAGATATGAAGGCACTCAACCTTTGGGATGATGTAATGCTCAATGACTTAAAGTATTGTGATGGGCGTATCCGATTGATTGATCGCATTCCAGAGGAAATCAAGAATTTATATGCCACCGCCTTTGAAATTGATCCTTCGTGGTTAATTGAAGCGGCTTCACGGCGACAAAAATGGATAGATCAAGGACAATCGCTTAATTTATATATGCTAGAACCTTCAGGGCGCAAACTGGATCAATTGTACAAAGAGGCGTGGTTGCGTGGGCTGAAAACAACTTATTATTTACGTGCGATGGGAGCCACCCGTGTTGACAAAAGCACTATTCTTCACAATAGTCAATTGAAACCTGCACCCGTTTGTACATTAAATGATGATGAATGTGAGGCTTGTCAGTGAAACTTAGGAATGTAGGGTGGGCAAAGTCCTTTTTTTGCCCACCTTCTTCATTAAAAAAGTGGTGGGCAACCACGTTGCCCACCCTACATGGCTGAAAATTCTGATTCTAACAATGGAAAATGATTTAAATCAATGACTTATAAAAAATCCCTGTACAAAGATTAGTAAAATAAGTTCTTTAGACTTTAACATCAAGCATAGAAAAAATTGAGAGAATTATATGTTATATTTTGAAGACATGGCTAATCATCCAGAAGGTGATATTGTTTCGACACCGCCTCAAAAAACGGAGCAGATTTCTATTTCAAGCAGTTTAGATCCGATCACTATTGGGAGTAAACGGCCCTCTTCTACCGACATCAAGATTGTTGGAGGACGTGGCTATGACTTGCGGCAACCGATACCTGTCAAATATACTCAAGTCAGGGATCGGTTTTTAGCGGCGCGTAAAAACTTTTGGGTGCCAAATGATATTCCTATGGGAGAAGATAAGCTACAATGGAACACAGGGCAGTTGACTGAAGCTGAAATGTGGCTCTTCAAAACCAATATTTCTTATCTCACTGCTGGAGATAATCTGGTACCTGATAACTTGGTTAATACCATATTTCAACATATTACTGCTAACGAAATGAGACAATATCTTCGCTGGATCATGTGCGAAGAGTCGAATCATGTAGAATCCTACTTATTCATATTAGAATCTTATGGTTTGGATGAAAAAGGACAAGGACAAGTTTTCGCCCTGTATCAAGAAATGCCAGAACTGGTTGAAAAAGTCAATTGGAATCTCATCTTTACCAATAAGCTGAACAACGCGCCTCTGGGTGAACCAGAAGCCCTCCGTGCTTTGTTAGAAAATTTGATGAGTTATTATATTTTTGAATATCTCTTTTTCCCACTGGGCTTTTCACAAATTTTCGCGCTGGCGCGGAAGGGTAAATTGAGAAATACGGCGCAACAATATAGCTATATCTGGCGCGACGAAGTGGGACATTCTAGTAATGGCGTATGGCTCATTCGACAAATTATTAGAGAAAATCCCAATATTTGGGATGTTGCTATGCAGGAACGTTTTCGGACAATGGTAGATGAAGCCATTCGATTAGAAACCGCTTATGCCCATGCTGTAATGCCAGATGGCGGTATTTTAGGAATGTCTGTCCACACCTATATTAATTTTGCCAAATTTATAGGTGACAACATCTGTAAAAACTTGGGGATTAATCCTCTATTTGGAATAAAAGAGCATCCTATGCCCTGGATTAGCGAATACGAATTAAATCAGGAGGTCAATTTTTTTGAAGGACGTGTTCGTGAATATCAGACGGGTAGTCAATTAACGTGGGATTAGGAACGTTTCGAGGTTTTAGTTTTTTGAAAAAAACTAAAACCTCGAAAATGAAATCAACTCTCCGACTAGACCTGACAGGTTTTGGAAACCTGTCAGGTCTGATTCAACATGACAACTAGTCTGATTCAACATGACGACTAGACCTGACAGGTTTTGGAAATCTGTCAGGTCTGATTTAACATGACAACTAGTCTGATTCAACATGACGACTAGACCTGACAGGTTTTGGAAACCTGTCAGGTCTGATTCAACTGTCAGGTCTGATTCAACATGGTAGAATTTATTTCATGCACATTCCTTAATGCTTTTTTAATGAATACAACTTATGAAACTTTAATGTGAAAACTCTTACAAATCAAAAACTTAAAAAATACACCTACCAAGTTGGCGGCTGTCTCCCAGCAGATGCCCCCACTTATCTCAGCCGCCAAGCTGATCAAGATTTCTATGACGGCTTAAAAAACGGCGAGTTTTGTTATGTGCTGAGTGCGCGACAAATGGGTAAATCTAGCCTACTTGTCCGCACGATGCGCCATTTAGAAGATGAAGGCTTTGCCTGTGCCGTGATTGATTTGAGCAGTATCGGCTCAACAGAAACAACCCAAAAACAATTATATGCCGGCATTATTCGTGTACTGGCTGATAAGCTGGGTTTCAAGCACCACTTTGATTTAAAAACATGGTGGCAAAATCACAATTTGCTCTCCCCAGCGCAACATTTGAACTTGTTTATTGAAGAAGTCCTGTTAGCGCGAATTTCCCAAAGTATCGTCATTTTTATTGACGAAAGCGATGCCCTTCCTCAATTGGCTCAAGACTTTTTTCAGGTGATCCGCGCCTGTTATAACCAGCGTTCTGAGAATGCCGCTTATAAACGCCTCACCTTTGGCATTTTGGGGGTCAGCTCTCTTGGCGATTTGATGACGGATAAAAAACGTACCCCCTTCAATATTGGACGTGCCATTGAACTCAATGGCTTTCAATTATACGAAGCGATGCCCTTAGCACAAGGAATGGTGACAAAAACAAGTACGCCTGAAAACCTCATGAAAACGGTGTTAGATTGGACAGGCGGACAACCTTTTCTGACTCAAAAACTGTGCAAAATTATTAGCGAAAGTGAATTTTCCCAACAAGTGCATGAAAGACAGGAAGTTTCAAAAGGGGGAACTCTTTCAGAAGGACAAGAACTGGCTTATATTGAGCAATTGGTTAAAACCAAAATCGTTGATGATTGGGAAAGCCAAGATGATCCCATGCACTTGAGATACATCCGTGACAGGATTATGTATTTAGAAGAGGGACAATACACGGGGCGACTGTTAGGGCTATATCAGCATATTTTGTCCTCAAAAGAAAGTAAAGAAACCGAGTTTTTTCAGAAAACCCAGTTGACTTCGCCTTATACTGGCATTCCAGCCGACGATTCTCCAGAACAACTTGAACTCCGACTTTCCGGCTTAGTCATACTGCGTAAAAGTAAGTTATTTGTTTATAACAGAATTTACGAAATGGTCTTTGACAAAACTTGGTGCGACAGGACGATTAAAGAATTGCGTCCTTATGCTGAAGATTTAAGAGCCTGGGATGTCTCAGGTCATCAGGACGATTCACGCCTATTATGGGGAGAAGCCTTACAAGATGCAAAAGTCTGGGCGGAAGGTAAACGTTTAAGCGATCAGGATCATCACTTCTTGGAGGCTTGCCAAAACATGGAGAAAAAGACCCTAGCCAACACGGTCAAGTTGCAAAGAAAAAGGCAGTTTAATTGGGTATTGGCAATTCTTTTAACTGCGGCAATCGCGTATAGTGGCCAAGAATATTTGACTAAAAAACAGGCATTGGAAAATGCTGAGATTGCTTTACAGCAAAAGGAGCAATCCTTGGAAAAGGCTAAGATTGCTTCACAACAACTGACCTTGAAAAATACTGAAGTTGCTTTACGACAAGATGAGAGGGAATCTATCCTAACTGTCGTGAAAACCTTGAGCGACGAATTGGTTGATGAATTAACACAAATACCGACTATATTGCCCCGTATTTTAGAGAAAAACATTGCTCTATGGGATCAAATTCTTATGTTGCTTCCTGAAAGCAAACGCGCATTGCAAGAAAAATTGTCTAACCTAAGTCGTCTTGGAGATAATTGGCTATTACTCGGTGAGACTGAAAAAGCACTGGCGGCTTATCAGCAGAGTATTGAAATACTCAAAAAACAGCTTCAAAACCAACCGAAAAATGCTTGGGTAAAGCGCAATTTGCTGATCAGTTTCAACACGCTTGGAGACGCGCAGTTACAACTTGGCAACACACAAGCGGCCCTTAAAGCCTATCAGCAGTCTTTGGAAATCAGTGAAAAAATTGCCACAGAGGATCCTAACGGTTCTCAAGCACTGCGTGATTTAATTGTCTGTTTGGATAATTTAGGTCATGTACAGTTACAACGTGGCAATACACAAATTGCTCTTAAAGCCTATCAGCAATCTTTGGAGAACCGCCAACAACTGAACACGGAAAAAGATTCTCAGGCACAACGCGATTTGAGTGTCAGTTGGGATAATATAGGTCATGTACAGTTGCAACGTAGCAACCTAGAAATGGCTCTTAATGCCTATCAAAAGTCTTTTGTTCTCCGTGAAAGAGTCGCAGACGAGCAAAATAGTTCTCAAGCACAACGCGATTTGAGTGTCAGCTTGGATAATATAGGTCAAGTGCGGCGGCAACAGGGCAACATTCCAGCGGCCCTTAAGATCTATCAGCAGTCTTTATCAAAACGCCAATTACTCGCCATAGACGAACCCCTAAATTCTCAGATACAACGCGATTTGAGTGTCAGTTGGGATAATATAGGTCAAGTGCAGTTGCAATTGGAAAATACTGAAAAGGCTATTAATGCCTATCAGCAGTCTTTATCAATACGTGAAACACTCGCAGATGAGTCTAAAAATTTTCAGGCACAGCACGATTTGATTGATAGTTTTAAGAAACTTGGAGAGGTGCAGTTACAACTTGGCAATACAGTGTTAGCCCTTGAAGCCTATCAGTCTTCTTTAGGAAGCAGTAAATCACTCGCTAAAAATAATCCAACAAATTGGAATGCACAGCGCGATTTGATGTTCAGTTTCGATAAGATTGGAGACGTGCAGTTGGAACGGTACAATACAGTTGAGGCTCTTGAAGCCTATCAGAAGTCTTTGAAAATCAGTAAAGAAATCGTCGCAGATGATCCTGAAAATAGGAAGGCACAGCATGATTTACTGTTCAATTATTACAAGCGAGGTCAAATTCAGAATAGCCTGCAAAAACAAGCACTTGCTTTGCAATCCTATCAAAACGCATTAGCTATTGCAGAAGATTTGGCTACAAGAGATACTGATAACCAGCAAGCACAAAAAGAGTTGAGTGCTTTGCAAGGATTTGTGATAAAAAACTTACAATAAACTTTCAGCCTTCAATAAACTTTCAGCCTTAAAACGCATCGCGAAATTGATTTAAAGGCTGAATCGTTACAGATTTTGTACTCAGCCCCCTCGTTCCCAAGCTGGAGCTCTCATCGTTAGTCATAAGTA
>JAGLHR010000796.1 GCA_023143415.1 Thiomargarita sp.
TCTTTTGTCAAATAACACCCCATATTGATAAATGCGCGTGGAAATAATGAACCCCGTCAGAAACGTTTTATTTACAAATCATTTAGGATCACTATATCGGAGTAATTAAACATGGAAATTATCAAAATACCGGTTTCTTATGAACTCGCTCAACAACTGCGTTCTTATAAAAATGAGCTTCCTCGACTTTTGGAATTAGGACTTCGTGTGATTAAGACGAAAAAAATCACCTCACCAGTGTCTTCACCAACATTGTTGCGACAAAAACGAGTGATCAAAGCGTTACGCCAAGCAGGTGCTATCGGACCTGATGCGGAAACAATTGCTCAATACTTAGCCAAACCAGAAGTGAAAAAACGGCAACCTATTCGTGCCGGAGGTAAACCAACAAGTACACTTATCATTGAAGAAAGGAATAGCCGCTCATGGGATTAAATATCAGTCACGTTGATTATTTTGATAGTAGTGCTTTAGTCAAACGCTACTTCAATGAAGAGGGTTCTGTTTGGGTTCAGGATCGTTGTAATGAATTAACGAGAACGATTGCATTTGCAGAAATAGGGCGAGTGGAAATTGCTGCCTTCTGGCAAGTTACGCGGTGGTTTTATTACTCAAACTGAATATCAACAAGCCATAACTGACTTAGCGAGGGTAGGGTCAATGCCATTAAGTTAAGGGCGAACACACAGGTCTGCCCCTACAAAAACCCGCGCGTGCTTGTAGGGGCGAACCTGCGTGTTCGCCCTGGCTTAACTTAATGGCATTGGAGGGTAGTTACGTTGAAAAATTGTGGGTTTCCACTTCGTTCCTACCCACCCTACTTTACTGGTTCGCCCAGTGAAATGATTTATCTGAACGTCTATAGTATGACGCAGAGTGTCATTGAAGGCATTCCCAAACAGAGTTTGGGAACTGTGCTATATCTTTGATATTCTAAGCATTCTTTGTTGGTAATCTTGGTTTTTCATCACATTTGAAATGTTTTTCACATTTGAAACATCATGCCCAAGGTTCTTTAGAGGTCCAAGATCAAATACTGTCAGACCATTCCTAGTGCACGCTTCACTGTAAAACTCAAAAGTTCTACTGACTATCGGGAATTCCTCCCACTTGCCTTCCTTCCCAGCGCCGATATGTACATTTGCGTAGAAAACGCCTTCAGCTGACAAATGTTTATTCACAAAATTGAGTGCATCGTTAAGAATGTCATCGCTCATGTGAATGAGTACTGAAAATGCCCACACAAAATCAAATTCCTGATCAATGATGAGTTGTGAAATATCTGGAGACATCAAGAGGGTTGGATTCTTCACTTCTAGCCTAGCTTCTTGTAGTTCCTTTCGACCTTCATCTAGAGCTTCTTCTCTTGACTCAATTCCGAAATAGTGGCCATTTTCAAGGTAGTCGATTAATGGTATCCCGCCTCTAAGAGTCCCACAACCAACATCAAGAAGATAGTGTTGTGGCTTCAAATTAAAATCTTTCAAGAATTTAATTTGAAAATCGCGTTTCATTTTCCAAAGTTTGCTGGGACCGACCAACGTATGACGACGCTCCGCCTTGGTTTGTGTTAACGATTTCAGGCGGCGTTTTAGGACTCTCAGTATATTTTTCATATTCTTCATATTCATTATCCACTTTATATTTGTTAATATCAAAAAGGCCTAACTAAAAGTAGACACTCTAAAAGGCGTATTATGCGAATTAAAAGTTCAGAAACTGTTTTAAAATCAAAACTTTAAAAATAGCCTGTTAGTTTTTTCTGGAGTCCAAAGCTGAAGATTTGGCGACTTAATACACGGTTCCAAAGCGAAAGCGTTGTACTCCAAAAAACGTTCAAAGCGAAAGCGTTGTACTCCAAAAAACGTCCAAATAAATCTTATTAACGCAATTTACCAAATCATTTCCAATAAGTCAAGTTTTTTCACCTTATTTAACAGGCATAAATAATCACAAAATTTAAATATCTTTTGAAATCAATGATTTAAATAAATTTAACGATAATGGGAGATATTTTCGTATTGTTCATTCCAACACCATTCTGATATTAAGCGGTTGTTTGCCCTGGGTGACGGCTTGTAAATGCCTTTCAATACGCCGCTGTAACTCTGGCAGGGTGATAGGAAAACCGCCTTCGGCAATGGCTTTTTGAAAATGATTGAAATTAAAAGCGACTTTTTCCAAACCCGATAAAGATTCTTGCACGGCTTCCAGAAAGGCGTAATTGATTTCGTCGGGCAAAGTCTCCTCCGTCAAGAATTGCTCCAATAAGGCACGATTTTCTGTTTGGAGAAGTGCCCATTGTTCAGAAACCTTGATTGCTTTTAATTCAGTCAATAATATTTTTGTCCATTCGTTGTGAAGTTGTTCTAAAGTGTCGCTGATTTCTGCCAGTGTTTCTGCGGCGGAGTGTTGTACCACTTCTGAACTCGCTTTAAAGTCGCAATGGGGGCAAAACGCATTCGCAAATAAGTCCGATTCGCTTAAATCAAAACAGCTTTCGAGTTGATTCAGCTTGATTTCAAAATCATCTAATTGTTGCTGAGGCATAAGCTCAATGTGAGCCAATTTCTTTAAGCGGATAAAACGGGCTTCTTGTAATAAACGCATTTTCTGTTCATAATCTTCCGCCCCCAATCGCGCTTGTTTATGTAAATCAAGGTAAATTTGCCGGTAGGTTTTCTGTAACGTTCCTAACTGTTGTTGGATATGATAACTAAAACCGCTACTGCTCAATTGTTTTTTATCAGCGAGGCGGGGCAACAGGCTATTACGTACCTGTTTCATTTCTTGAATCCAGGGATGTTCAGGCGGTAAAACCGCTTCTGCTGTCATCAAATAAGCCGCTGTTCGGTTCAACTCGCTGAGAATTGAAGTCAAAAGATTAATCTCTTGTAACGTTTCAAATCTTTGCCGCTGGGCGATGATTTCTTCGGTGCTATAGCGAAAGTGCTTGAATTGCCCTGGGGTTGAATAGGTTTGCAGCGTTTCTAAGACGTTTTTGGTTTCTGATAATTCCGCCCGATATTGCTGCATTTCAGTGTGACTCAGCACCGCTTTTCCCCAAAAAATCGCGCCTTTGCTTAATTCATCTTGGGTTTTTAGCAGAATCGCCCATTTTTTGTTGACTTCTCTGTGTAAGAGAAGTACCACATCGCTCTCATTTTGGGTTAATTTCAGGGCGAAATCTGGCTTTAAACCGAATAATTCAAATAGGGCTTTTAGGGCAGGCACATTAAATTCTTTTGGGCGTTCAAGATGTTTAAATGCCAATAAGTCTTTAATGGGGATTTCCGCAAGCGTTTTAAAATTAGCCGCCGTGATTTTTTGCCCAGGGTAAGCCAATACCAATTCCCCAGCATAAACCAGTGCTGCTAGGATAACGATAACAAATTCTGGTTCAAGGCGGTATTTTTCGGGAAGAAGATAGTATTCAGGAAGTAATTCATTTTGATTTAAAACTTGTCCTTGCGGTTTTTCAGTGAATTTCTCAAGAATATAAGTGGCATATTTTGAGTGGGCATTAAGCGGATCAAGACGTTCTCCGTCTAACAAAAGTAGGGCATCTAAAACGCTATTGGCTTGTTTTGAAGGTTTCTGAGTGACAATGCCACGCAATGCTTCAGAAGCGGCTTGTGTGAGATTATCTTGGGTAATGAGTATAGAGAAAACGGGATATTCAGGGGCTTGTTCAGAAAAATAGTCTTCTAAGCAAAGGCTCGCGGTGATATTCATCAACTCCCGAAAATTAACACGTTCTTCTCTGTCAAGCCGGGTTAAATCGCGGATTGTTTTATCCTTTGCCCAGTCTAATAGCAATTTCGTGCGATTTTGATAAGTGACTTCAAAGGCGTTATTGAGATTATTCTGCAACCAGGCGACTAATTGCGCGAGATAAACTTTCGCTTTAGAGTCATAAACCGATTTTGGATGCCCTGAAGAACTCAACGCTAAAAGAGAAGCGGCAGTGTAATTGCGTAGAAGATGATGAAAATTCTCGTCTTTATTTTTGAGGCGGAAAAAGACTTCATCTGCTGTCGTTGCGTTTTTTCTGTATTTGGGTGGTTCATAAGGTTGCAGGAAGTAGAGATAAAATTCCCGTTGTGGTACAGCTGTAGAACGCTCATTTGGCGTGCCAAAAAACAAGTAGCCTGGGCGTTTAACCTTATGACTATGCCATTCCAGTTCATATTGCCAAATGAAAAAATGACCGACATAAGGTTCATCAGTGACTTCCATCACTTGTCGGAGAGCGGTATAGTAATGACGATCAAGTTCATTATCTTCAACAATTTCTGCGCGATTTTCAATAATGGCTTCAAAATCTTCGCTCTTTTTCAGATCAAGATAATATTGCCCATTATTCGGATTCGCCGAAATAAATTGCCGATTCACCGTTTTTAGAATTTCGCGTAAAACCAATTCAACATGGGAAAGCAAATCATCTGCGGGGTTGCCCAAATCTTCAAGCCCCGGTTGATATAAGCATAAATTGTCCCTCAATTCTTGCGCCGTGACACCGACAGGAGTATAAAAGTCATAAGTGGTGAGCCGATGCACTGACAGGGCATGAATAATTCGCATCGCCATTGCTTTATAATTGGGGCGCGTAAATGCGCGATCAATGCGATCTGCTAATACTTGGCTACAATTGATCACTTCCCGAATATCGTCAGTAGCGCGAAATGAGAAATTTTCTCGCAATATATTCCAATAGCTATCATAAGCCAATAATTTTGGTTCATTCTCAGGCACTTCTTGATTAAGCAAAGCCTGCATTGCCTGCTCTAACGTTTTAAGCACTTCGCGTTGCTCTACGGCAATAATTTTCTCAAAAATATCAATATAATCAGGATGTACCGGAAATAAATCAACAAATTCTTCCAGGCGTTCATTCAGGGCAGTATAAAATTTGGTGAAGGGCTGCAAATAATGGCGAATTTTATCCTTCTGCGTCGCGTTTTTCTTGAGCAACCGCTCCGACACAACGAATTTAATATCACTGCGCGTAATGAGTAATTGTTCAAAACGATCCTTGACACGGCGCAACTCATTTGCAGCAAACTTAAAACGAGGAGTTGAAAAAATGGATTCCTGCACACCAGCAATAAAGCGAAAACGGTTATTTTGGCACATTTCGCCGATTTCACGCAAAAAACTCAAATCAAGAATCAATTCTCGATCTTTACGACTACTTAAAAACTCTAATAATTCATCAACAACTAATAGCAGCCCTTTCTCTGGATAACGCCTCTTAAAAGCAGACATCATATTTTCAAAGGCACCCTTGTTATTCGTAATTTGGTTAGCCGGCGGAAATTGGAAATGAACGCCAATCTTTTCCAAATCGGTTTCAATTTCCTCAGTAAGACAATCGCGGAGTGAACGTTCAACCGCGCTCATTTCCACACGAATAACATGGAAATAACCGGCAACACTTTGTTGTGCGGCTTCCGCCACTCTTCTATGAGACAGACTTTCTAGTAACGTCGCATTTTCTGCGAGACTTGAAATCACCGCCATGAGATGTGACTTACCCGTGCCATAATTACCGACAATAAACAGCCCTTTCTTGTCGCCGGTTTCGTCAAAACGGAGTTGTTCAAAGAGTAAATTGATGAGCTTATCAGCCATCTCTTCAGAAATGACATAGGTTGTCACCAGACGTTTGATTCTATCGGATTGATCAACTTGTCGGAATTGAATAACCGTCTCTAACGGTTCAAATTGGATTAATTCAGAGTATTGCATATTGTGAATGGTGAATGGTGAATGAAGCTCTAAACACACGAGGTTCAAGAAATCCGATTTTTTTTCAAAA
>JAGLHR010000797.1 GCA_023143415.1 Thiomargarita sp.
AAGGCTTAACTTAATGGCATTGAGGCCATAAGCCGTTGCACGAAAAGGACCTTGCCCACCCTACAAAAAATTCATCATACCCGAATATGCTTCAGCTCTTATCGAAGTCTATTCAGTCAAACAAATTCCAATCTTCTATATAGTTGCCCACCAGAAATTTGGGATATACCCATTCAGTACGATGCTTGACAGTATCATAAGGAATATATTCGTCTCTTCTAAAAAAGTAAGCGATTCCGTCTTCCCGAAGAAATGCCGCATCAATCTTATCAAAAGTGATACCTTCCCACCTTGTGCTCGTCTGCTGAGGATAACCGGAGTCAGCCTTATGTTTTACCGGATTATAGCGAATATACTTTTTTTCCATAAAGAAATAAATCGTTTCGGAATCCACAGGTAATATTGCATCAATCCGTTCAAATGTTACGCCGGGCCATTCCTCTGCAATCGGCTTTGGATAGCCTTCATCAACTTTGTTTGTCTCAATATCCAGGCAAAGACATTTACTTCCTTTGAAAAGAAATAGCTTGTTACTGATGTCTTTCCCGTCAGGAGATTTCATCTGGCTTCCTTTGATTACCGCATCCACCGCTTCAAATTCCGGTATTTCTAATAGTGCCGGCCAAAGTTCAATGAGGGGTTTAGCTTCTCCAGTTTGGCGTTTTTCTATATTATAGCAAGTACATTCTTTGCCTTTGATAAAAAGCACCTTTTCGTCAACACGAAGTATAGCGGACAATGGAATGAAAGTGGTTATTGCTTTATAAGCCTCCAAAAGTGCTTTCGCCTGTTTTTCATCATGAATGAGGGTCCAAATACCAGCGACTTCAAATTCGACTACCTTGGGATTTTCTTTGAGTGTCTCTAACCAATCATTATAACTGCTTTCTTTAAGTGATTTCAGCGCACCCAGTTTAGCGGGATTTCCCCCTTGCCCTAATACAAGACACTCAGATTCCTTGTGTATTTTTTCGAGGATATCTTTCACATTGCCATCTAACTGATCACTTTCATAGCAAGCATTAAGCATTTTTCGCAGTTCTGGTTTTGTTATTGCTGTTTTCGCAATGGTAAAAACCAGCATTGCTTTGCCACCGATCCAGGCTCTTTTAATGTAGTGAGTACCGTACCGCTCAAAGAACTGCTCATATTTCTCTCTATGTTTATATTGAAAGGGCAATGGCAGGTTCTTCAAATTGAGTTGGTTGGACAATTCTGTCACATTAGGCAGATAAAGCGTCCAAAAGGGAATGAAAACGCTTTTCGCCGCATAGTAAACCTCTTCTTCAGAATGCAATTGTTTAATATGCCCCATTCTGACTTCTACACTAAAAACGTGACGGCTAGTAGCAATGTGATTATCAGGTTTAAAATGTTTATCAAATTCTTCCCATGAGTCTTCAATAATCATCCGATGTTGATCCGTTGAGATCGGATGGCTTGCATCCACAGCGTACCCGTCAGCAGGTAATAAATAGCTTTGTTCCGTTTCGATGGCATGAAAAATCTGCTGATGTTTTGTTCTTTTCAAAAGAACGTCTTTTAATTCATAGACTTGATGAGGTTTTAACCGAACACCACGCCCAACCATATCAAGTCCAATAATGGGAGGAAGTGCAGAAGGTTCAGGCGTTTTTTCGGAATGTGCTTCACTCTCATCAGTCTTTTCAGAATCGGTAAATAAGTGCTTCAAATTAAAAAATGGCATAAGATAAACCTTTCATCTCGCATCTAAAATTGACTTTGGCGTTGTGCAAGTTATTTTTCAATGACAATAAATCCTTTCTGTTTTGCTTTGTAATGAGGGGGTATGGCTTCTAGTATTGAATACCAGGGTATCAATAAGAAAAAAAACCATTTGTGAATCCACTTTTCTTTTAAGTTCATAATCCCAATGGTGTAGGCACTATAATAATGCAATGCACCAAAGAGGCAAAAAAATTTGATAAAGATTGGCAGTTCAATAAAGAACCATAAAGGAAATAGCAACCATGAACCAAAAATGCTGAGTTTCCATGTGACAATTCTGATACCCGCAAAGGAGAGGGTTTTCCATTCAGCCGTTATCACATCCTTTTCTAACCCTTTGTACCACCTGTTTCTTTGCTTAATAAAGTCGATGAAGCTGTGAGGCGATAAAATTGAAATAACGGTTTTGGATTGCCAAAACTGATATCCTTTTTTGACTAATTCTCTCGCAAAGGCAAAGTCCTCTGTAATAGTATATCTGTTGAATGACACCTCTTTCAGAATATGGCCTTTACATAATAACAATTCACCATGTATCCCATTAATGGCAAAACCCAGTAATCCCGTTCCAAATCTGAAAAGACTCAAATCATCAAGCCATCTGAGGTGATCTGCAATGAAAGTGATTTTAGATCGGCCCATTCTGGGTTTTAAAATGCCGTTGGCACAAACGTAGCCTTTTCGTTCGTAATGGGGTATTTCATAAAGAAAATCATCGCTCATGACTTTGTTATCGTCATCTATAAAGGCATACCATTTTTTTTGTTCAACATAATGTCTGATGAAGTATTCGATAGCTCGTCCTTTAGCAATGGCTTTGCATCTAAATGTCTTGGGAACGATGATAAGTCGGCACGCCATTTTTGTCTTGACAAGCCGTTTGATAGCTGCTTCTAAATCACATCCTTCATCTATAACGATATTGATAGTGGTATGACAGCCAAATTCCATCAGATGATATTTGATGCAGTCAAGTAGTGAATGTTTGACGGATTGAGAGGCTTTACTTACAATGATCAGTTCAACATGCGTTGCCCTTTTGCCTTCTTGTTTGACTTTATAGAGTAGAAAAGAGGTCCAACCCAATAGTGCATAAATGCTAATGAGTGACCAATGTATTGACAGAAATATTGTAAAAATTTCCATGAGTGTCATAAGTTGTCAAGAAATCGGGGAAAGCAATGATGAATGATGAATGATGAATTGTAGGCTGACGCACTCAATATAAGAAGTATTTGAAGTTTGAGTTTTTAAAGAAAAAACGTTAATAAATGTAGGGTGGGTAGGAACGAAGTGGCACTATTTTTTGTGGGTGGAGCGTTCGCTCTACCCACCCAACATTAAAAGACTTAATTTTTTTTCCTGTACAAAGATTTATGCTACTTAGGGCGGAAATCTCGATAACTAAACCTGACAGGTTTTTAAAACCTGTCAGGTTTGAAGCAATGTTGTATTTGTACACGTTCCTTAGTGGGTAAATTAAGGAATAAGTATAGGTGCTGTCGAAAAAATCTCACTCTTGATTAGCTCAAGTCCCGGATAACCAGTCTTAGAACCTTCATTCATCCATTGATTAAATTCCTGATTTCTGTCTTGATCGATCCGCAGTAAAAGAATCTTCATCTCCCGTTTTTCATCGGAATCATTTTCCCTATCCTCTTTAATCATATTGGGAAAACAGTTTTCATCTTCCACAGAAAACTTGGGCCAATGCTTGGCTTGTTTGACATCTTCGATGGATATCCAAAAAAACTTGCCATCTGCTTTATCTTGCGTGAAATTTTCGATCTTGCAGGTGACAGCAAAATAACCCTTTTGGTTACCAATTACTGTGCCTAGCGAGGAAGAGTTGCCAAAATCATCCTGTGGTACGCTATTTTCCCCATCACCACAACCAACGAGAAGGAAAGTTGAGGCAAGTATAGCCCCAAAAAATTGTTTTTGCATAAGTGTCTCCTTTATTGAAAAATGTGAATAAGCTGAACATCGATTTAAATACTTAAAATGCCTTTAATTTAGTTTCAATAAAAATAAAAGCGATTACTCGATCATGGCCAGTTTTCTCGTTTTCGAGGTTTTT
>JAGLHR010000798.1 GCA_023143415.1 Thiomargarita sp.
TTATTTTTTTAGCGGGAATTGCTGGTTCTAGTACAGGAGGGCGGAAATTCCCAGACCATTTTAAAGGCAAAGAAATCCTTTCAAAAAATCGGATTTCTCAATGGCCTGAATATTTCCGCCTTCCTGTACTAGTCAGTTTTTAATCAAAGTCCGAGAAAATAACTGCCCTAATTGAGACAACTGTTCAAAAATAAAAAAGTGCCCCCGGAAAATGTTTTAATCGCAATGGGTTGACAGCTTTCTTGTTGCCACGGTAACAAATCCTGATAGGCAACCTCTTTATCTGCCAAACCATGTAAAATAGTTATGGGAATGTCAAAAGGTGAGGCTGATTGATAAATGTAGGTCTCAAGTGCCTTAAAATCCGCTCGCACAATCGGTTCAAAAAAATCCATGAGTTCGGTATGTTCTAATATTTCCGGCGGTAAACCTCCTAGGAGGCTGTCCGAGAACTGTCCAAAAGTGATAAAATAGAAATTTTTCATTAATAAAAAAACAAAATGTCGATACCCTTCAAATCAGATAAAAAAGCTCTGGATAAAGCCGAGCATTTTTATGGCAATATATTTAGTTTATTAACGGATGATCATGACTGTTTTGTGTTTAAAGATTTACTTGAACAAATTGATATTAGCAGCCTTGAAGACAAATATAGCATAAAAGGTCAGCATGCTTTCAGTCCAAAGAAAAATGTAAGTATACTAATCTATGGTTACACTCATGGTGTATTTAGTTCACGTCAATTAGAAAAACGTTGTAATGAAGATTTATCCTTCATGTACATAGCGAACATGAACTGTCCCAATTTTCGAGTTTTAAGTGATTTTCGTAAAAATAACCCAGAGTTTTTCCATGAATGCTTCAGCCAGACAGTGAAACTTGCACTGGAAATGAAACTGGTTTCATTAGGACATGTGAGTCTTGATGGTTCAAAATTCAAAGCCAACAGTTCCAAGCACAAGGCTATGAGTTACAAGCATTTAAAAGAAAAAGAACAAAAATTGGTTAAAGAGATTGAAAGCCTGATTGAACAAGCGAACCATTGTGATGATGAGGAAGACACAGACTATAAAGAAAAAACGAGTTATGAAATTCCAGAAGAATTGAAATTCAAGCAACAAAGATTAAAAACCATAAAAATAGCTAAAGAAGCATTGGAAGTTCGTGAAGAAAATTTGAATCCAGGTAAAGCGATAGACGATAAAAAACAAATTTCGAGGTTCAAGTTTTTTTTTAAAAAACTTGAACCTCGAAAGTTTTGCAGATAAGGAGGCTCGAATCATGGGCAAGAAAGGTCATTTCGAGTATAGTTACAACGGGCAAGTTAGTGTGGACAGTACGAATCAGATCATTGTGGGGCAACATTTGAGTCAAAATGCCAATGATAAACAAGAAGTAGAAGCAGGGTTGGAAAGTATCAAAGCGAATACCAGGAAACTACCGGAAAAAATGAGCATGGATAATGGTTATCAATCAGGGAAAAACCTTGAAGCTCTGAAGCAAATGGAAGTAGAAGCTTATGTTGCAGTGGATCGCGCTGAAAAAAGTCAGAGTGAATCATTGGAAGAATCAAAACGCAAGTTAGTCAAGGCAGATTTTATCTATGATAAAGAAGCAAATTGCTTTCACTGTCCTGGCAATCAACGTTTAGAATTAAAAAGTCAAGATAAAAATGGCAACTGTGTTTATCAAGGTAATTCGGATGTGTGTACTGATTGCCAATATCATAATCGTTGCTGTCACTCTAAAAAAGGGGAAGCGCGTACTATCAGCACGGACGAATATGAGAACTTAAGGCAAGATATGAGGGAATTAATGGAACAAGAGGAAGCGAAGGAGATTTATAAACAGCGCAAGGTAATTGTTGAACCGTGCTCAGATCAAAAATGGAGGTTTTCGGGGATTTAGTGTACGGGGCAAGAAGAAGGTAGCAGGTGAGTTTTCGTTAGTTTGTGCGGCACATAATATGAAAAAAATGGTGAAATCAATAATGACAGGATTAGTGGGTTCAAAATCTGAGGAAATAGCAATAAAAGGAGCATAAAATGTAAAATTAGGTCAGTTTTTGCTAAAAATAGGATTAAAAATCTGTTTGATGGCAAAATTAGCCTCCAGCAAAATCGAATACGTTAAAATATTTTTTAAGGTAAAGTCTGTTACCTAAATCCTGCAAGTAGAAAA
>JAGLHR010000799.1 GCA_023143415.1 Thiomargarita sp.
GGCGAGTAGTCTCTGGTAGCCAGAGCTTTTGAAAAGTCGGCGTAGAGTCATTGGGGTAGCTGTGTCCCTTTGGGACAAGGACAGCGGACACAGGACGGCCAGAGCATTACAGCCTGGCGCGGTGGGCAAAGAGCGAAAATGGCAGGGAAGCCATTTTTGCAAGTGCTTTGACACGCGCCAATCCACAGAAGAAAATTTATAAACATGACAATGTTAAACCAGTTTTTTTGGTCGGTGCACACCGATCAGGGAGCACCTTATTAGGCTTGATGCTTAATTATCATCCCAAGATTGCTTTTAAAGCGGGGGGTATTCCGTTTGTTGTTGATAAGATAAATGATCCGAAAAATTGGCCCGATTTACCCAGCTATTACGAGTATTTATCTTATAATCGTATTTTTTTAGGTAATAATTACACTATTGATAAACGTTTAAATTATCCAGAGCTTGTCAATAGTTTTTTGTTGCAACAGCTTGAGCGCGATAAAAAAACAATAGCCGGTGGAACGGTACACAATGACTTTGATCGTTTGTTACGAATTTGGCCTGATGCGAAATTTATCCATATCTGTCGTGATGGGCGCGATGTTGCACGTTCTACCATCCTGATGGGTTGGGCAGGTAATATGTTTACAAGTGTTGGATTTTGGATAAAAAAAGAACTTCTCTGGCAAAAATTCAGCCCCCAACTCGCTCCAGAGCAGAAATTGACGGTACACTATGAGGCATTGATTCGACAGTCTGATGAAGTGCTGACTCAAATCTGTACTTTTATTGGTGTTCCCTTTGATAAGGCAATATACGATTACGCTCAACATACTACCTATAGCTTACCAGAGCCACATTTGACTGAACAATGGCGGAGAAAGCTTTCAAACGATGAGATACAATTAGCAGAGAGCCGAATTAGCACAATGCTAGAAGAGCGGGGTTATCAGTTAAGTGGGTTGCCCCTTCTTAAAATCACACCTTGGTTGCGTTGGCGTATGGCTGTGTCAGATCGCTGGGCAAGGCGCTTGTTTCGTCTTCGCCGCTATCGTTTCAGATTGTATTTAGAATATGTCTTGTCGCGCCGCTTACCCTTCAAAGGTTGGCGAAAAAGCGTACTGTTGAAAATAAACGCGATTGAACAAAAACATTGTAAATAACGGCACGGCAAAATGTTGGGGCAACCATAAAGGATTGCCCCTACATGCTAATTTTCTAGGGTTCAAGGCAAGCCAGATTGGTTACTCGGGATAAGGGTGCCTAAATCACTTTAGAATTTCTATAAAAAATGTAGGGTGCTTAGGAATGAGAATTTAATAATTTCCGAAATTTGAACAGCATTCGATGTTTTCGTTTTTTTTCAAAAAAACGAAAACATCGAATACCTGACAGGTTTTCAAAACCTGTCAGGTTTAGTTTCGGATATTATTGAACTCTCATTCCTAAGGAATGAGACTTTAATAACTTCCAAAACCTTTAAGCTAAACCTGACAGGTTTTGAAAACCTGTTTATATGGAATGGTGGGTTGTAGCTCTTACCACAAGTTATAAAAAATAATTTACTTAAAAATCAAATAGTTAAAAACTATAAATAGACGAAAACTTGTGCTTCAGTCCTACTTAAAAAACTCATCAATAGGAATATGTAATCCCTCCCGAATAAGTGTTTCACGGTCGCTTATTGGCTGCCAACCGAGCTGATGCTGTGCCTTTGATGAGTCAAAAACGGAGGAAAAGCTGCGACATTGAATCTCAGCATAGCTAGGGAAAGCGGCATTAGGATCACGACCAATTCTTTTTATAGCCCATTTAGTCGTCTCCCCAATGTAATAGCGCAAATTAGATGTCAGTACACGTTTTATATGAATGCCCGCCCGCTGCTCAAACTCATCAATATACTCATTGGCAGTAATGCAGGGGAGGCTTGCCAAATTGTAGGATTCTCCTTCTATATCAGGTGCATCAATAGCCCGTACCATAGCATCCGCAACATCATCAACAAGAACAATCGGCAGCTTATTGTTACCTCCCCCCCAAATACGACATACTGAATTGTAGGGCCAAGCGACAACGCCCCAGTGATAAGGGCTACCCCCATGACCAAGTACAATACCAGGGCGGAAAATCACGACGGGCAATTTCTTCTCTTGATAGAGGTCAAATAATATTCGCTCATTTTCACCTTTCGAGCGTGCATAAGGACTCACTTGCATGATACCAGGGTGGGGCGGCGTTTCCTCTGTAATGACCAAGGATTTTTTGCCCGCGTTGTAGATTGCGATAGACGATATGTAAAATAGTCGCTCAATACCCTGTTCAAGACATAACTCAGCAACCTTGCGCGTTGGATTCACATCAGACTGGAGATACTCAGACCATGTATTTCCAAAGCCACGAGCTAAATGATAGACATAACTGATGCCATCAAGTGCTGTTGTCACGGCATCGGGATCGGTGAAATCTCCTTTAGTTAAGTCAACTCCGAGATGACGGAGTTCTGCGGGACAACTTTTTGGATCACGGGCGAGAATGCGAACAGCATGTCCTGCCTTACAGAGACGACGAACCAGTGATTGTCCAATGAAACCTGTTCCCCCAATAACAAGAACTGTCGGTTTCTGAATAGGAGGTTTCTGAATATGAGGTTTAATCGGCGGTTTGACAGGGGAGGCTACCTGTGTTGGCAAGTCAATTTCGCGAACCACCCTCTCAGCGAGTATCACCGCTGCTTGACCTAGTTCAGAGGTGATACGCTCGTCTAAAGTACCGCCCTTTCTGCCCTCGTAAAAGCTGGCAACGGTTCGAGCAATGCTTTGAGCATACGGTCCCCCTGCGGATTTAACGAGACGCATCTTCGACAACAAAAAGTGGCCCAAGGTACTATGGGCTTGTAAGAAGGCATCTTTGGCAGGAATGACTACGTTGGCGTAATGATCAACATCATAAGGTAAAGCAGTATGTGCCTGGCAAACATAAGTATTATTTTCAAGATCAGCACGCGCTACTGCATTTGTGCCACGAACATGAATGTAATGTTCTGGGTATCCGTCAATAAATGAGAACCTAATTCGGATGCTTGTATTGCCTTTCCAACCTCTGATTTCCCATTGACGATAAAATTCCAGTCCTTGAGGAAGTTCAACTTTATCATGAACATCAACAGTTATTGAATCTGGTTGACCACCAAGAAGATGGATGAGATGTACAAATGAATGGGGCGCAACCTCGAACAAGATATTTGTTGGTGTTTGTAGCATCCAGGTTCCAAAGGGTCCACCCCTAAGCTGACCCAGTTCTTTATTCCAAACAATGTCAATTTGATCAATTTGACCTAATCGACCATTGCGCCAATCATTGACTAACTTTTCGTACACGGGCATGTACAAAAAATTATGTGCGACACCAATTACCCTGCCCTTCGTACTCGCACGTTCACGCAATGCTTGACAGTAATTAACCGTGTGGCAGAGGGGTTTCTCACTCATGATGTCAACACCCGCCTCAATGATCTGGCTACTCGTTTGGAAATGAATATGAGGTGGTGTTAAAACGTGGACGACATCCAATTGTTCACGGGCAAGCATTTCTCCAAGATCAGTGTAAACATTTGGTACTCCTTTGGCTTGTGCAAAATGCTCTGCCCGTTGTCGGTTTAAATCGCATATCGCCCTGACTTCAATATGGGGTAGTAAACGAAGTGCCGAAAAATGAAAATCAACAATATAGCCTGCGCCAAGGAGGGCGACTTTTACTTTGTGATCTTCAGCCATTGTTTTTTTATCCTCGTGGGTTAGTAATAGGCGTTTTAGGCCTTTTATGCTCAATGATTTTATGTTGTCTATGGAAAAGACGATCTAAATGGAATTTACTGGCACCTATTACACCAGGAAATACTGACATTGTGCAGGATAATCCCCAAGCGAGGCTATGTTTCTGGGAAAAACCCTGCCGTCGTGTTTTATAAAATATCCGTAATGTCGTTAATGGATAACGTACAAAGGCAATAAGTGAAAGTCCATAAGTCAGAGGTGCCAAAGCTAAAGCACTTATAGGAAGAATCACTCCCCAGAGCAAAATGCCTCGTATTTCTCTAAAGAATTTGCGCTCAGGTGGGGCACCATGTAGGTATGAAACCTGAGCGTATGCGTGACCCGTTCGCTTTGCCCGTTGCCACCATTGAAATACGGTGTGCATATCAATATCATGTATAACACTTTTCTTGTCGATCCGCAAAAGTTTTCCTCCCGCTTGTCGCAAACGTACACTCAACTCATCGTCTTCAGCCGCAATCACATTATTATCGTAACCACCAACTTCTGCAAATGCTTCTGCCCTGATCATCACATTTCCTGCGAAATGAAGTATAGGGCCAACGGAACCTTGATGCCATTCGACATCGCTAATTCTGTTATACATGGTCTGTTCTGGAAAGCGTTCTCTTGTCCAACCGCAGACTGCAACGACATCAGGTTCACGGTCGAAAGTATCTGCTGCTGCTGTAATCCATCCTTCAACCAGTTCGCAGTCACCATCAATAAACTGAACGTACTCTACTTGGGGTACTTTCTGATGTAATCGTTCAAAGCCAGCATTGCGTGCCCTTGAGGCGGTAAAAGGAATCGACATATCAAGTTCAACCACATCAATTCTACGTTCACGGGCGGCTTCACAACTTCCGTCAGTAGAACCAGAATCAACGTAGATGACAGTAACCCCTTTGTGCAATTGCGCCTGTAGTGATTTAAAGCAACAAATCAGTCGTTCACCCTCATTTCTTCCGATGATGACAACACCTATTTTGCTTATTAAATAGTCGCTCATAAAAATTTTAACATCTTTTTTAACTGAAGTAAATTAGAACATTCATTAGACAGTAGTTCCCGCTAAAAACGTGAAATTTAAAACGAAAAGAGTCCAAAAGTAAAAGGCTAAGGAAATTTCTAGGCAGTAAAACTTATAAATTTCTATTCAAATAATAACATCCTTGCCAAACTCAATTAAATTAAAAATACAACAACTTTCGAGGTTCAAGCCATGTAGCCAGGTAAATTTTCACCTCAATTCTAGGTTCAAGTTTTTTTACAAAAAAAACTTGAACCTAGAATATTGTTTGAATCCGAATTTGAGAATATTCGAGTCGAGCCTAAAGTTTTTTTAAAGAAAAAAACTTTAGGCTCGACTAAAGTTTTTTGAAGAAAAACTTTAGCCTCGAATAGAATTTTCAGAATTGAGATTCAAAACATTTTCTGGTTCCTACAGGTGTAGTAACAAAAAAATATAATTAAATCAATGATTTAATTTAAAATTGACTGAATATTTTAGTTTTTATTCTGAAACGAAGTAACGAGCGGAGCGAGATCAATTGATTTCAAGGCGAACGGCTGAGTCGTTACGAATTTTATTTCAATTTTAAACGATATGTGATAATATTTCAACTTATTTGAGGCGACAGATAATACTGCTAGGTAAAAAATATGGACATCGAATTTGAACATTTAGAAAATGAAGCCGTGAAAGACAAAATACGGCTCTATTTAGAACGAGTTGAACAGTTATACACGCAGATTAAACAATGGTTGACGGAAGAAAACTTAGTCGTTGTATCAAGTCGCGTAGAGACTATTGAAAGACAAGCTATGTATAAAGTCACCCAATTAACGGTGAAAACACCAGAAGGTGAAACATTAGCTGAGATAAAACCAACGAGTTCAAAAGTGATTGTCGGTGAAGGACTGATTGAAATAGAAGGGTGGTTTGGCAAAGAAACACTTGTTTATATGACTGATGGTGGTCCTCAAATAATGAAACCTTCTCGAAATGACCGCACGAAACAAATTATGGTACAGATGTATAAAGGTATTGGGGTTGATGGTTGGTACTGGATAGAAGATAGTCGCCGAAGAAGAATGCATCTTGTCGATCAAGAATTATTTCTGGAACTAATAACCTTTGTTAGCGATTATGAATTCTGAACCTTTAATGCCTATTTTGGAAGCTTATCTCGTGGCAGTAGAAGCTCTGAAAGTTTCTAAACGTGTTGTCACCTTTTCTAATAAAGCTAAATTGGCTCTTAATGCCCTTGATGATAATGAACCGGAAATTATCAAGCAAATCAGCTTTGAAAAACATAAGGTTGGCTTAAATCTGTTGAATCGTTGTACCGTGATTGATCAAGTCACTGATTTGACTTTAAAAAATAGTAGCCAAGTGATTGATGATCTATTTGTTTTATCTTTATGGGCGACTTTTGAACGTTATTTGATAGACTTTTTCCAAGTTAAAGGCGAAAAGATATGCGAAATCCTCCCGTCTAATTTAGCTGACGTTTATTATGAACATTTATCGAAAGAAATAGAATATTGGAAACCAATGGAAATATTAGATTTACTGAAGCGAAGTTTGTTTAAAGGAAACGAACAATTAATTGAACTTGCTAAGGATATTTTGAAATATCGAAATTGGGTTGCTCATGGCAGAAATCCTAATCATTTACCATCCATGAACATCACACCTCAAATGGCTTATGAAAGGTTGGATGATGTCATTAATATTTTAATAGTCAATGAATAAATATGGCTAAACCTGACAGGTTTTCAAAATATATTATAGTTTTTAATAATATAATCAATAACTTAATTAAAATAAACATCAATTTTTTAATTCTGAAAATTCTCAAATTCTGAAAATTCTGATTCTAATTTAAAAATTTCACCCTTTCATTCCATTCTGAAAAAAAAATTCTAGTTCCCACGCGCTGGCGTGTGAACGATAAACTACCATGTTGAATCAGACCTGACAGGTTTCCAAAACCTGTCAGGTCTAGTCGTTGATATTATTTTTCTGCTTCCCACGCGCCGGCGTGGGAACCGATTCGGGATGCGCCATCGTCCCGTTTTGTGGGTTACGCGACGCCAGCGCGTGGGAACGAGAAAAAATTACCCCCGCTGAAGATATTGATAATCCCTATTTTTCATACAGTCAAGCAGTTCATACAACTTATTGAGACGATCAACATTTTCTTGATACATTTTGTTGCTGGTTGGCGAATTAGCCAGTTGTTCCAACATCAACTGACATTCACAGAGAATCGCTTGACTAAAAAACATGATGAATTTTTTGCGATTACCATTATCGCCTTTTATTTGGATCACATTTAACATTTCTTCTTCTTCTTCTATCGTGATTTTTCTATCTCTTGATTTGCCAATTTTAGAAAAATCCGATTTTGCTAACCAATAGTAGAATGCTTCTGACAATTCTACTGTGTAAGGCGGTTGCTTATTAACCGCATAAAATGTGAGGTCTAACATGCGTTTTTCTCCTGGGTTTCAAGTGCCATAAATTCTGTTTTAGGAATTTTTTCAGCATACGCTATTCCTGCCTCATCAAATAACTGTTTTGCTGTTGGATATCTAGTACCCGCAGTGACTACGCCAATAACACACCCTTTAGCGATAATTTTTTTTGCTTCACCCGGAAATATATTCTTTTTCGCTTTGATTTCAATATATAGCATGAGTAATTACTCAGGGTTATATTGTTTTTGAATGGTACGAATTAATTCTTTCACTTCGGATTCATCTTCTGGATTGCTAATTACAATATCACCGTGAGAATCATTTCCAGTTGTCCTCACACATTGGATGTTCTGCACGGCGCACTTTTTGATAAACCACCCAATCAAGTTTCTATGCACAATAAGTTTGTATATCATCCTATCTTCATCAGTCAAATCTCTTTCTAACATTGGCATTATTTCTCAAGTTTAATGCAACGATTAACTCACCCATTCCGCCTAACCACCAATAACGTCTTCTCATCAATCAGTACGAAACCCATTTTTAATGAGGAAGGTGGGCAATTAAAGGACTTTGCCCTCCCTACCTGACTAATTTGAAGAAAAATTTCACCCTTTCATTTTGAATCAGAATTTGAGAATTTGAGAATTTTCAGAATTTTAAAAAAATAGTATGTAGGGTGGGCAAAGTCCTTTTCTTGCCCACCTTCCTCATTAAAACTGATTCTAATTTAAAAATTTCACCCTTTCCATTCTGAAAAAGCCAAAAAAAAATCGAGCAGGGGACACCCCTGCACCCCGTCAAAGCACCCAAAGCACCAAAGTGTCTATTTTCCGTCTCGCACTGGCCACACATAGTACGTGTTCGACTTGACGCCATAGCCCACGCTGCTGTAGCCGAGGGCCACGTACAACGCGATGCCTGTGGTAACCGCGAAGGTAAAGGACGACCAGTATATGCTCGTCTGCACGCTAGAGAACGCATCACCTTCCTTCCAATGGCCAGTACCGGCAGCATTGGAGATCGCAGGCTGACTATAATTTTCCCTATCCACATATTTCTCATCAATCATCGCTTCCCACTCTTCTTTAGAAGGCAAACGCCACATTCCCCGCCTCGAACCATCACGAAGTCCACATTCTCCACTCGCTAGATTAGCGGTACTTTGCATAGCAGTTTCCCAATCCTGTTCGCCAAAACAATTGGCATTTTTCAGCCATATCAATCCAGTTCGACTGTCTCTAACTGTTCCATCGCCATTATCTATATAGCGGTAGTACGATAGGAAGTAAGTCTGACCTTTTTCTACCATAACGCTCTGAATTTCAACTTGATTATCATTTAAACTAGCCGTTATAAATAATGGTTTCTCTGTTCCTTCATTATAAATCTGTTCTGCCTCTTTAACTCCAATTTTAACCACAGATTTCTTATTCTGCTTTCCAAAAAACTGCTTTACCCAATCAGCTTGCCAATCTAAATTCACGGTAAATGTTTGGCTATCAGCATTGTAATAAGTTAAATGCAATACGCCAGCCCGATAATCCAAATTGCGTTGTTTTACTTCATCATTAAACTCTTGTAACAACTGATGTCGCCGTGCTTGAAACTCTTGTAACGACTTACGTTGCTGTGCTTGAAACTCTTGTGACAACTTACGTTGCTGTGCTTGAAACTCTTCTAACAATTGATGTCGTCGTGTTTGGAAAGCAGCAGTCGTTTCAAACATACCTTTTTTAGGGTTAGGCTGCTCTTGTTTAGGCTCTTGTTTAGGCTGCTCTTGTTCAGGTTGAAAATAAGCCGTAAAATCTATTTGTGTTTCTGCGTTCTCCGGTGGATTTTCTGGAACAACCACAGGCGGAGAAGGCTCAACTTCTTGAACAGGTGGTATTTCTGTTTTCTCAGTTGGCGTTTCTGAAACAACCACAGGCGGAGAAGGAACAAGTTTTGGAACAGGTTGTGGTATTTCCTGTGCTTGAATTGAATGTTTAATGATGTCTTCTTTAATATCTTTAAACAAATAAAAAGTCGCAATAATGGCGACAGCAGTTGCCAGTAAAGAAAGAAACTTATGGTTTTTGAAATACTCTGAAAAGACGACTCCGCCACTAATAATGAATAATACCGCTAGGATAAACAATTTTATTGTCATGTTTTTTACCTTTTAAAATATTGTCATGTTTTTTTACCTTTTAAAATGAAGCGCATTCTTCTGGGTTAAGTACAACGGATTTAAGAAATAAACGGATTTTACGAAAAATAATTCAAAAAGTTTTTGATTGTTATTTCTAACTGAAAAAGTCACAAACCTGACAGGTTTTCTCCTTAAACTCGACTATCAAGTTTTTTTTAACCCCAATAACTACAA
>JAGLHR010000008.1 GCA_023143415.1 Thiomargarita sp.
GAGTCCAACGCTTCAGCTTTGGCGTTTTTTAACTGTTTCAAAGCTAAAGCGTTGAACTCCAATTCAAAGCTGAACTCCTATTCAAAGCTAAAGCGTTGAACTCCAATTCAAAGCTAAAGCGTTGAACTCCAATTCAAAGCTAAAGCGTTAAACTCCTATTCAAAGCTAAAGCGTTGAAAATCCAAAGATTATTCCATTTCTGACGATTCCTCATACGGACTCTCATAGCCTCTTTGCAAACGCACGGCCAACTCGTTGAAAAACGCCGCTAAATCTGTGCGATTCACTTTTTCGTCTTGAAGTTGAGTCACTTCCTGACTGATTAAACCAACCAAACTGTCATTTTGCTGACGTATTTGTAGAGCAAGTTCTTGAATCTTGTTATGCATCTGTTGGCGGAGCTTCTTGATGTCCTTGCTGAATTGATCATCTAATTGCGTGGTACGATTATTCAGTTCGTTTTTCAATCCCTTAACTTCATGTTCCGAGTCGGCAATGGCAGACAAACGTTCTTGACGTTCTATCTTTGTTTTTTCGCCTAGACTGTCAATTTCGCCATCCATTCGCTCTTCAAGCACTTTAAGGCGTTGAAACATATCCTCACGGAAGTGCATGTTTTCCTGATTAAAGCGTTCTTCAAGGCGTTTAAAACGCTTATCATAATCACGCATCTGCCCGCCAAATAAAATATCACGGATTTGATCGACATTACCGAGGCTGGCTGCCATACTATCTGCAAAATCCTGTTCGCCTGCATTTGGATCGTCTTTTAAACGCTCCTCTGCTTTCCGCAATTGACTATCAAGTATGCTCGTATTGATTTGAGGACGACGAACAATCTTTTCCTGTTCGCTATCCCCTAGAGGGGTTACGTTTTTTTCAAATTGAGTATTGTCTGAAATGACTGTATTAGGTTTATGAGCCATTAAATGTTTTCCTTTATCTGTTAAATTATATGGTCGATAAGCCATATGCTATCCTTTTTTACGCCCTTTAAATGGCGACTGTTTGGAGGTACGAGGTACAGGATTGGTTTGGCGTGGTTCGTTTAGGTTAACGAGTTGCAATAAAGTTTGCAGAGCCTTCTTATCAAGTTCAACATGATGGCCACGACGCAAACTTTGCGGCAATAGTATAGGACCAAAACGTATTCTCATTAAGCGACTAACCGTCACGCCTTGCGATTCCCATAGCCGTCGCACTTCATGTTTACGTCCTTCACTCAACATAACATGATACCAATGATTAGCACCTCGTCCTCCAGCATTAAGGATATGCTTAAAACGGGCCATACCATCGTCAAGCTGTACTCCATCATGCAAACGTTTAAGCATATCCTCATCAACTTTGCCAAGGATTCGCACGGCATATTCACGTTCAATGGTATAAGAGGGGTGCATCAAACGGTGTGCCAATTCACCATCCGTTGTCAACAATAACAAGCCGCCTGTATTCAAATCCAAACGCCCGACACTAATCCAACGTCCCTGTTTAGGTGGCGGTAATTGTTTAAATATGGTTTTACGTCCTTCAGGATCATTGCGTGTACACACTTCACCAATTGGTTTGTGATAGCACAGTACTTGTCGAGGTGGCGGCTGTAAGGCGGATAAGCTGATTTTACGTCCATCAACGCGAATATCATCAGTCAAGCTGACGCGATCTCCAAGAGTTGCGGTGTTGCGATTAACTGTCACCCGCTTCTCTTGGATCCAGGTTTCCATTTTCCGCCGTGAACCTAAGCCTGCTCTTGCTAATACTTTTTGTAATTTTTCAGTAGAATGTGGGGTCATTGTTTTTAATTGGTAATTGTGTTTTGTACAAAGCTAAAGCGTTGTACTCCAATAAAAGTCCATTCGAGCTTAGAAATCCGATTTTTGAAAAAAATCGGATTTCTTAAAATCGGATTTCTTAAATATCGTTTGGAGTTCAACGCTTTAGCTTTGAAATAAAAAAACTAAGGAACATGGAAATATTAATCGTTAAAACATCCTCTTTAGGCGATGTTATTCATACTTTACCCGCGCTCACAGATGCCCGCAAGCATTATCCACAATTACAATGTGATTGGCTCGTTGAAGAAGCCTTTGCAGAAATTCCCAGTTGGCATCCAGCAGTTAAGCGAGTTATTCCCGTCGCCCTCAGACGATGGCGCAAACGCCCTTGGCAAACTTGGCAAAGTGGCGAATGGCAGCAATTTATTCAAACATTAACTTCACAGCAATATGATAAAATCATTGATGCTCAAGGGCTAATCAAAAGTGCATTCTTAACTTATCAAGCGCGTGGGGTTCGTTGTGGTTTAGATCGCCATTCAGCGCGTGAACCTTTAGCCGCTTTAGCTTATCAACAACGCTATCCGATTGCTAAAAATCAACACGCTGTGACACGGGTAAGACAATTATTTGCGAAAGTGCTAGGCTACTCAACGTCTGGGGAACCCGATTATGGCATTGCACAGTACAATTTTCAAGCTCAAAGCAATGCCAATAAGCCAATCTTATTTTTACACGGGACAACTTGGGTGACAAAACATTGGCCTAACACTTATTGGATCGCATTAGCAGAACGAGTGACAGCGGAGGGTTTGGCAGTACGTTTACCTTGGGGAAATGAGCAAGAATATATTCGGGCAAAGCAGATTGCAGCCGTTCACCCAAATATCAGTCTTATTCCTAAAACAAATCTATATGGTATTGCCAGCGCATTAGCGCAAGCACGGGCGGTAGTTGGTGTGGATACGGGATTAGCCCATCTTGCTGCCGCTTTAAATGTGCCATCAGTCACCTTATATGGTGCAACAGAACCCGCATTGACAGGTACTTATGGCTCACAGCAAAAACTGATGCAAGTCAATTTTCCCTGTGCGCCCTGTTTAAGTCAACAATGTACTTATCAAGGAGGTTCCACTATCACGCCCGCATGTTATGAAACATTATCAGTAGAAAACGTCTGGAAGGCATTACGAAATGTGATTATAGAGCAGAAAACAGATTAATCGTATCTTATTAAAATTTGGTGGTCGTTATGTAGGGTGGGTAG
>JAGLHR010000080.1 GCA_023143415.1 Thiomargarita sp.
ATGGCACTTACTTAAGGATTATTGACTGCTGTAGGTTGGGTTAGCGATAGCGTAACCCAACATTCTCCTGCGATTGTCGGGTTACGCTACGCTAACCCGATCTACATTTTGAAGCCAAATTCGCTTAAGTAAGTGCCATTAGGCTTTAGCCTGCTTTAGCTTTTAGCCTTGAAATCAATTTCAAGGCTGAGTAGTTACAAGCGTTGGATGTTTTAACTGATAATTAAAAATGTACTTTAGATAACACTTTGATAGTGTTGAAAAAAGTAACAGTGGTTTGCAAATTCGTATCAGCTTGAACGATTTTTGTTTTTGACTTAGTTTGTTTGATGGAGGAAAAACGCCCCTTATCTGCTCTTCAACCGTAATGATAGTAACTAAACTGTTTGATGCGAATTAAGAGTTAAAATAGGAGTCCAACGCTTTGATTTAGTAATTTGATCACGCCCAAAGCTGAAGCGTTGGACTCCAAAAATATTAAATTTTAGCAAAGGATGTTTTGTGATCTGTGATTGTGTGAATTGTGTTCAGAAATTTTAAGGTATTTTATTCAAGATGAGAACGACCAGTTTTTTAGAAAAACTAGCCGTTTCTAAATAATGCAAAGAAAGGAATGTTAATAAAGATTAATGATGCGAACTGCCATCATGTCGTTGATTATTTTTAGACTATTCTGATGCGGCGTTAAGATAAATCGCCTACGATAAAGTGGTTCAGTGACTTAACAATTAACCATTTACCTGATTAATCTCTTTCTGCGGTGGTTCTGGCTCTGTTGTGAGATTAACAACAGGTTTGACATCATATTCATTTACAGTTGGCCAACTACCCAGTGGAAAAGGTTTCTCATCACTGTTGTAAGTGAGATAACTAAAGATTTGACGAATATAGAGGCTGAGACTTTGCCCTACCGGGAGTAAACGTTCATTAGGCTTGCCCGATAATAATACGACACCAAATTGAAATAGTATCACGATACCTGTGATCCAAATAGCAAGATAACATATACCAGCATATACCAGCATAAAAAATCCGCGTAACCAAGTGCTGCCTGATAAGAGACTTTCTCTTATTTTTTCTCTTAGAGCTTCTCTCATTTTGTTGTTTTTAACATAAGTTAGGACAGACGCACTCAAAATATAACGGTGCGCCTGTTAAAAATCAGGTTCCTGCGGTTGTCAAAAGTTGAACCTACTTTTTTTCCGCCTCATAAACAAGTTGTTCTGGAGTTCAACGCTTTAGCGTTGAACTCCAAACGTACAAAGCGTTGAACTCCAAAGTTAAAGCGTTGAACTCCAAAGTACAAAGCTTTTAGTCATCTTTATCTTTAGCCAGTGATTCAACAACTTGTTTCAGCAGCTTTTCAATGTTATCCAAACGCTTTTCTACAGTTGCCTGATATCCGCCAGACCTAGGACCAAAATTCTGTGGCATCATACCGTGTGGTCCAAATGGTGGCATCATGCCGTCTTGCCGCATTATATTTCGCATTTCTTGCCGCTTTTGCTGGAGTTTTTCCTTCAAAGCCCGCCGTTCTTCTGGATTCCTTGCTTGATGGAATTTTTCCCAGATTGCTTGTTTTTCTTGCCTAAGGACATTCCATTTCTCCATCTTTTCCTTATAGGAGTTAGAATCAGGCGAAGGCATACCACCATGAGGTGGCATACCACCATGAGGTGGCATGGCACCATGAGGTGGCATGGCACCATGAGGCGCAGCTTCAGATGGCGCGGCTTCAGATGATGGCGCGGCTTTAGATGGTGCAGCTTCAGATGGCGCGGCTTTAGATGGTGCAGCTTCAGATGGCGCGGCTTTAGATGGTGCAGCTTCAGATGGTGCAGCTTCAGATGATGGCGCGGCTTCAGATGGTGCGGCTTCAGATGGTGCAGCTTCAGACGATGGCGCGGCTTCAGATGATGGCGCGGCTTCAGGTGGACTCAATACATTAGCTGATGAATCTTCAGCCAGGGCATAGCCACTGCTGAGTGCGAGTGACATTAGAGTGGGTAATACATATTTTTTCATTATGATTTTTCCTTATTTGCAATAAAATTATAAAACAAAAGCATCTTTATGCTCACTAAATAATAAGGGCAAAAATGTTTTATATCAAGTATAAAATGATTTGTTAATTTTGATAACAAAGGATTTTTATTATGTTAAATAATTAATAATAGAATTAATAATTAAATCATTATCACTTTTTACGAGACTTTAAACATAATTTTAAAACTCAAAAAACTTAAACTTTAGCCTCAAATGGATATACCAATTTCAGCTAATAACATTGCTGTTTCATATAAGGGCAAGCCCATAATTCCTGAATAACTCCCCTCAATACGTTTGATAAAAATACTGCCATGCCCTTGAATAGCATAACTCCCCGCTTTATCAAAAGGCTCACCTGTTGCAATATAAGCTTCTATCTCACTTTCAGTCAACTGACGAAAATACACCTTACTAATACTCAAACGCACTCGCTCAATTGTGGTCACCAAAGCCACTGCCGTCATAACTTGGTGACTACGCCCAGAGAATTGTTTTAGCATTTGTTTAGCATCATCTTTATCGTTCGGCTTGCCAAAGATTTGTCCATGACAGACTATCGTTGTATCGGCACCTAATACGGGGTACGTTGTGAACATCTTCTGCCCTGCCCGCGCTTTTGCCAGTGCTAAACGGATGACATAATCTTGCGGCTCTTCTTGGGCTTGTGGCGTTTCATCAACATTAACAGCAACTTGTTGATATTTAACGTGAATTTGTTCAAGCAATTCACATCTGCGCGGCGAGAGAGAAGCAAGATAAATCATTTTATTGTTGGAGTGACAACGCTTTAGCTTTGTCAATTGGAGTTCAACGCTTTAGCTTTGGACACACAATTCCCAGAACTCTCATAACTATCCCCTATCACAAGCGTACCCAAATGGATAATAGCAAATTCTGGAAAATCTTTGATTTTCATATTAGGTCCTATAAACTCAAGCAATCCTTGGGTATTGTCAGCATTTTTCATTGCGTTGAGTGTTCGTCCATTGCCTTGAAAATGTTCAAAGATACTCAACTTATTATCTAACAGTTTGCGATAACGCCAATTTTCTCCACCCATCACTTTTAAATTAGTATAAGGGATCGTCTTTATTTTTTCCTTTCCTGTTTTTGGAAAGTTCAGAATAAACGCTTTTTGAGCTTGACTGGCAAAAAACAGCCTTTCTGGTGCATACGCGCCCCGCTTATTAGGCTCAATCGTGCCATTTTCCGTCAGTTTGTGGAAAACGGAAAACACGTTATCCCAAGTCGGAATATACACTTTTTTATCCCAAAACTTTGGCAAATCACCATTCTTTATATCAGAAAGAGCAATGTTTTCTGGATAGCGAAAAACGACAACAATCATATCCTGATTACGCTGCCATTTGATGATATCTTCTGCTGCGTATCCAATATCCAAGTAAATCTCTAATAAGGATTTTCCATAAATCCCCTCTGGCGTTGTAAAAAAAACAAAGGGCTTTGTTCCCAAAACCGCATTTTCCTGCACTTCATTATTTTTCGTCAGCACATATTTGCGGGGGATAATACGAGCAAAATAATTACTTTCTTGAGTAATATCAGCATTAGGCACTTTTGCACGATTAACCTTTTGGATATTCGTAGCAATATTGCGTAACTCATCGCTCAGTGAGACTGAATACAATATTTCGCGATTTTGAGCGAATGCGTTGCTTATACTGATAAAAGCGATGACAAAACATAATATGTATTTTCTTATCATACAATTTTCTCTAATTTGAGTTTTGGAGGCTCGCCACTCAAGTTAAGTACGTTAATAAGGCACTACCTGAGTAGTTACATTAATTTTAAATTAAATGTTAATATTAAATTAATATTCAATTATTGCAATTTTTATTATAATGAATAACGAGACACTTAAAAATAAAATGATTTATAAATCAATCATTTATCAATTTATGTGTTGATAAATAAAATTTAAAAAGTCATCAAATTGAATAGTGATATTTTTTAATGCGTCAGTCTTTATCATTTTTTCCAATAATATTTTATAATATTATATCAATATTAAACCTTCAAGCTAAAATCTGCTAAAGTCTTCTAAGTGATTTATACTGAGTGCATAATTTTGGTTAAAAAAGTTTAAAATTGTCAACTGCTCAAACGTTAAATTAGAAAATTATTATATAATGATAAAAAGATGTTTATTAATTGGTAATTGCTAATCATTATCAGGAGGAAGTATGCCTTTAAAGATAGGAATCCCGAAGGAAGTCCATGAGGGAGAAAAACGGGTAGCTGCAACCCCAGAGACAAGCGAATGGCTCCAAAAACTGGGCTTTACGGTTGCGCTTGAAGCGAGTGCGGGGGATAATGCCCATTTTTCTGATGAAGCTTACAAGGAAGACGGAGTCGAGATTGTAGAAGACACCAAAAAATTGTGGGCAGAGTCGGACATCATATTAAAAGTTCGTGCGCCAGAAGCGCATCCGACACTTGGTGTGCATGAAGCAGAATTGTTGCAAGAAGGGGCCTGTGTCATTAGTTTTATTTGGCCTGCCCAGAATCCAGAACTTCTGGAGAGACTAGCGGCTCGCAAAGTCACTGTCATCGCAATGGACTCTGTACCCCGGATATCCAGAGCGCAAAAGCTGGATGCCCTGAGTTCGATGGCCAATATTGGTGGATACCGCGCAGTTATAGAAGCGGCCAACCATTTTGGACGCTTTTTCACAGGTCAGATCACTGCGGCAGGTAAAGTACCTCCTGCAAAAGTCATGGTTATCGGTGCTGGTGTTGCTGGTCTTGCGGCTGTTGGTGCAGCTAATGGACTGGGTGCCATTGTACGTGCTTTTGACACTCGTCCAGAAGTGAAGGAACAAGTCGAAAGCATGGGCGCAGAGTTTCTTGAATTGGACTTTGAAGAAGAAGGCAGTGGTGGCGGCGGCTATGCTAAAGTAATGAGTCCGGAATTTATCAAAGCGGAAATGGACCTCTTTGCACGTCAAGCGATGGAAGTGGATATCATTATTACCACCGCATTGATACCCGGCAAACCTGCACCTAAACTGATCACTGCTGGCATGGTAGAATCCATGCGTGATGGCAGTGTGATAGTTGATATGGCAGCGGAACAAGGCGGCAACTGTGCTTTAACAGAACCCGGCCAAATCGTTGTCAAACATGGTGTCACCTTAATTGGAATTACCGATCTGCCCAGCCGATTAGCAACCCAGTCCAGTCAGCTTTATGGCACGAATCTGCGCCACATGCTCACTGACTTATGCAAAGAAAAGGATGGTCAAATCAACGTCGATATGGAAGACGACGTTATTCGAGGCTCGACGGTTATCAAGAACGGTGAAATTACTTGGCCACCACCCAAACCTAAGATTCAAGCGATTGCGCCACAGAAAAAAGAAGAGGCTGCAATACCACAACCCAAAGAAGAGAAAAAATCTAGTGGGTTGGGAAGTGCATTATTCATGCTTATAGGCGCGGGCTTATTAGCAGCACTGGGTCATGTTTCCCCACCTGCCTTTTTGGCTCATTTTACCGTTTTTGTATTAGCCTGCTTTATCGGTTATCAAGTCGTTTGGAATGTGACACCCGCTTTGCATACGCCACTGATGAGTGTGACGAATGCCATTAGTGGTATCATTGTTGTTGGTGCTTTGCTACAGGTGTCCGGACCCATTACGAGTATGGTGACTATCCTAGCGGCGATAGCGATATTGGTTGCGACTATTAACATTAGCGGCGGTTTTTTTGTCACCCAACGCATGTTGCGTATGTTTCAGAAATAAATTAGGAGAACGGACATAATGATAAATGAAGGTTTGCTTACTGCTGCATACATTATTGCCAGCATCCTGTTTATTCTTAGCTTGAGTGGGCTAAGCAATCCAGAAACGGCACGTCGAGGCAATATCTATGGCATGATTGGTATGTTTATTGCCATTTTTGCCATTATTTTTGGCGAAGTGGCTCAATACGAAGTCCTAATCGTTGTTATGGTCATCGGCGCGATTATTGGTATCACTGTGGCTGCCCGTGTTCAAATGACAGGCATGCCACAACTCGTTGCTATGCTACATAGCTTCGTCGGTTTAGCCGCCGTATTAGTAGGCTTCGCCAATTACATCGGTCCAGAAGCCGCCTCACACTTTACTGGCACTGAAAAAATTATCCATGAAGTGGAAATCTACTTGGGTGTCCTGATTGGTGCAGTGACTTTCACAGGTTCTGTGATTGCGTTTGGTAAATTACAAGGAATCGTCGGTAGTCGGCCCTTACTTTTGCCAGCACGCCACTTTTTAAATCTCGGTCTTGCTTTAGCCTGTATTTGGTTTGGCGTTGAGTTTATCAATGCTGAAAGCGTTTCGGCTGGCTTGATTCCTCTGGGAATTATGACAGTTATCGCTTTAATCTTCGGTGTCCACATGGTCATGGCGATTGGTGGTGCAGATATGCCAGTGGTCGTGTCTATGCTCAACAGCTACTCTGGTTGGGCAGCTGCAGCCATCGGTTTTATGCTTGGAAACGATCTGTTAATCATCACTGGTGCATTAGTCGGTAGTAGCGGTGCGATTCTTTCCTACATCATGTGTCGCGCGATGAACCGCAATTTCCTGAGTGTGATCGCCGGCGGCTTTGGCACAACGGCAGGCAGTGTTTCATCAGGCGGAGATGACGAAGGAAAAGAAGTCGTTAGCACCACTGTGGAAGAAACAGCCCAGTTGTTCCAAGATGCTAAAAGTGTCATTATTGTTCCTGGGTATGGCATGGCGGTTGCTCAAGCGCAACACCCTGTTTCTGAAGTCACCAAGAAACTCCGTGATAAAGGTATCACAGTGCGCTTTGGTATCCATCCCGTTGCTGGACGTTTACCGGGACACATGAACGTACTCCTAGCTGAGGCTAAAGTACCTTATGACATCGTTCTGGAAATGGATGAAATCAATGAAGATTTCCCAAAAACGGACGTGGTGTTAGTTATTGGTGCCAATGATACCGTCAATCCAGCCGCTCAAGATGATCCAAATAGTCCTATTGCCGGCATGCCGGTTTTAGAAGTTTGGAAAGCTGAAACGGTAGTTGTGATGAAGCGTAGCATGGCATCAGGCTATGCAGGTGTGGGTAATCCGCTCTTCTTTAAGGAAAACACGCGCATGTTGTTTGGGGATGCGAAAGCAAGTGTCGATGCCATCCTTGGAAATATTAAGTAGCGAAGCACTCGCTTAGAAACCGAGTTTTTTCAAAAAACTTGATTCGAGGCTAAAGTTTTTTCTTTAAAAAAACTTTAGCCTCGAATTCTAAATACCCTATTATTGTTGTTTTGCATACCTATTTTATGGTGGGTTTTTCTACCCATCCCAACATGACTATAAAAGGAAATCAAGATAAATGAGTGAAACTAATAGTGAAACGAATTTAACCTTTCGGCTTTACAAAGATAACGACAGCGGACATGTCCCATGGAGTAAAGATGTTATTCAGATAGGTGAATCCTACATCTGTCCGACATACGTGCATCGTACACCGCCCTGTCAAGCCAGTTGTCCTTCAGGGCACGACATTCGTGGTTGGCTATCCATTGTGCGCGGATTGGACAAACCACCAAAAGGAATGGCGTGGGAGGAATATGCCTTCCAACGCATGGTAAAATCAAACCCATTTCCGGCGATTATGGGTCGCGTCTGTCCTGCACCTTGCGAAGACGGTTGTAATCGCAACGAAGTGGAAAACTTCGTTGGTATCAATTCCGTTGAGCAGTATATTGGTGATTGGGCGCGTGAACATAAGTTGACTTTCCCGAAACCTGAGAAAGAAACGGGTAAAAAAGTCGCTATCATTGGTGGTGGACCAGCCGGTTTAGCGGCAGCCTATTTTCTGCGTCTCCGTGGACACAGCTGTACCATTTTTGAGGAATACTCTGAACTTGGTGGCATGATGTCCTTTGGTATTCCGGGTTATCGCGTTCCTCGTGACGTGCTGAAACACGAAATCGACAGAATCCTTGACATGGGTGTTGAGGTTAAGTTGAATACCCGCGTGGGTAGAGATATTAAAATACCAGAATTAGAAAAAGAATACGATTCTATTTTCTGGGGAATCGGTGCCACGTCGGGTAAAGCATTGCCTATTCCTGGTGCTGAAGCGCCGAATTGTGTTGATGGCATGGTATTTTTACGTGCCTTTAATGAAGGGCGATTACAGCATTTATCTGGACGCATATTGGTCGTTGGTGCTGGTGATACAGCGATGGATGTCGCTGCGGTTGCACGACGCATCGGTCATATTTCTAAAACCCACGAAAAAGATCACCCAGAAAACGTGCTATTGGGTCAAGCTGTCCATGATATAGCAACTGCGGCTCATCGACAAGGTGGAGATGTCTGGATCGTTTACCGTCGTCCTATCTCAAAAGCACCCGCGACTAAGCATGAATTGGACGCGATTATTGAAGAAGGTGTGGAAATTCACGAGAGCTTGGCACCGCTGGAAGTCATTCGAGGTGAAGATGGACGTGCAACTGCGCTCCGAGTGCAGCCTGTGAATTGGGTGAATGGCAAAATGGAACCCAAGGAAGGTGAGGAATATAATATTGAGTGTACCATGATTGTGGGTGCCACCGGTCAAAAGGGTGATTATACGGGTATTGAAGAACTTGATAATGGTTGGGGGCTAATAGATGTTGATAAAACATATCAGGTGAAATCAAAACCGGGTCATTTCGTTGCTGGAGATGCCGTTAAACCGCTTTTGTTGACGACTGCAATTGGGCAAGCGTCCATTGCCGTTGAAGGTATAGACAAACAGTTGAAAGGCGAAGAAATTACGGCTCGCCCGAAAGTCGATACACACCACTTCAACTTGCTTGAAGAACTCAGGATTCAGAATCTGCAACCTGAAGAGTATAGTCATCAACAAGAGTGGGGAACGAACGAATCGAAATTTGCGGTTCACAACTATGAAGATCGTTCATTCGCCGAAGTGATTCCTCATGAACAACTCTTCTTAGCGCATTTTCCTTATGAAGCACGGAACCTGCGCGACGAAGTGGACATGAATCCTGAAAAGGTACTCAGCAACTTCAATGAACGCTTTTCTGGGCTAACTGAAGAACAAGTTAAAGCGGAAGCGAACCGTTGTATGAGTTGCGGTTTGTGCTTTGAATGTGATACCTGTGTGATTTACTGCCCGCAAGATGCCATATTCCGGGTGAAAAAGGATCAACATGCTATGGGGCGTTATGTCGATACCGATTACAATAAGTGTGTTGGTTGTCATATCTGTAAAGATGTTTGCCCTACTGGCTATATTCAGATGGGATTAGGGCAGTGATATTTTAGTTGATTTGATGGTCACTACATCATGTTTGAATCAGAATTTGCAGGATGAAAGAATTAACAGAATTAATCGTTTTCTGAAAATTCTAAAATTCTGTTAATTCTGATTCAAGCAATTAATTAAACACCTTCCCCTCCAAATATTAGAATCAGAATTTTCAGAATATTCGAGGCTAAAGTTTCAAAAAACTTTAGCCTCGAATATAATTAACAGAATTAACAGAATTAATCGTATTTTTTTCTGAAAATTCTAAAATTCTGTTAATTCTGATTCAAACAATTAATTAAACACCGCCATTCCCCCCCAAATATTAATACGAAAGCCTTGAATGAGAATTATCCCGCCGAAAACGACTTCCAATGCTTTGAAGCCGCACATTTGTGAGCTGCGTTAATTCCGCCCTCGCTGCTGAAGACGCAACAACATGTAATCCTTTCTTCATACATCTTATGCAATATGGATGTGTTTCTTTGCGTTGTTCTAACTCTTCTTGACTTATATCAATAAAATTATTCGCAATATTATATTCATAATCGTACACCGCACAACAGAGGGCAGTCGAACCATCAAAATTAATCGTTGTCCATTCTCGTAGTGGGCATTTGAGATGTTTATAAGCCTCTGCTAATTTAACCTGTTCCTCGGGTTTAATCAACATTAATGAAATAAGTGCTTGTTCTTCTTGTGATAATTGTTCGCCATCCAGATATTTTAAAAATTTTTCTAAAGGCATTAAGAAGGTAAAATCTGAGCTAAATCGAAATCCCAGATCATTTGTGAGTGATATAATGCGTTCAATATCCTTTCCCACATTATGTTTATAAAGGTGATAAGATAATTCAACAATAAATTGCTTTTTTAACTTTTCCATGTAATAACGCAATTTAAACAAATTAGAAACGACAAGTTGAGAGCTACCTCGTTTATGCGTTTGTGAATAAACCTCAGCGTCATAACCAGATAATGAGACGATTAACTTATTGGGTGCCGCCATCACAACATCTTTGATATTGGTTCGATGCTGAACTTTCTTTGAATCATCAGTATCAAACAAATTCAAATTAGAAGACACTTCTGCATAAAAACCTTTAGCTTGAATGGCTTCAATAAACTGAGGATATTCTGGATGAAGTAAAGGTTCACCCCAATTATATATCGCAATAATGACATTTTCATGGCGACTATTTTCGCGTTGAATTTTATCTAATATTTCTTTAAATAAAGAAAAGTCCATAAATCCCTTCGGGCGTGGATTGTTAATAAAATCAGTTGGTTGATAATTACCAACGGGGCAGGAAGGGCAACGAAGATTACATGTACCGACAATATCAATAAAATAGTGTAAAAAGTTCATAATAGTGCAGAAGTTTAATAATGCGAATTAAGGGTTGAAAAATCATTTTAAAATCATATAGTTAATTTTTTTGTAACGACTCAAGGCTAACAGCTGAGTAGTTAGCATTTAATTAAAATCTGATGTGACGCAAAGCGATTCTATTCGAGCTTAGAAATCCAATTTTTTTCAAAGATTTCTTAAACATCGTTTCGCCGCTTGCTTAGAAATCCGATTTTTTTCAAAGATTTCTTAAACATCTTGGAAACATAGTGCGTAACATCAGTAATTAAA
>JAGLHR010000800.1 GCA_023143415.1 Thiomargarita sp.
GAGCTTGGGAACGAGGGGGAAATATTGTATGAAAAACAATAACTTATGTTTTTTTCATTCACCATTAATAATTCACCATTCATCATTATATGAGATAACATCATGTTTTTTAAACCTTTTTTTTATACATTCCTACTATTTTTTATGCTAAACAGCAGCTTCGCTGCGGTTGTAATTCATTCCCGTATTGATAACGAACCTTGGAAAAAGGTTCGGGCGATTACTCCAACAAAAGGGCAACAGATTACCTTAAAAACAACAAAAATATCAAACGCCACTATTCGTTGGTATCAGATTTTTCCTGACATTTCTAAGATTTATAAAAATGCCAATCATCCTTGGGAAGCCAATCCTTATAAATGGGTGGGCTTTGGCAAAATTGATTATGAACGCAAAGAATTAACCCACTTTCGTGGAAAATGGAAAATACGCCCTTTTGAAAAACACTCTGATACGGAGAAACAACTGTTAAGAGAAGAAATTTCTCATTCTCGTTTTTATCAGAAAAATTTCGGTAGCTTCTGGTTTCAGGTGGAAATTGAAAAAAATGGTCAAATCACAAAATCGGCGGGAATTGAAAACTCAAATGAAAGGGGATTATCTCCAAAAGTCTTTCGCGTTTCAATCAGAAATGGTAAAGGATATATTGGCTATTTAACCACATTTTTTAATGTACCGGGCTTATTTGGTTCAATCAACTATCAAAGTAATCATTATATTGGGGTAGATTGTGCAGATGTGTTGGTAGCGGCTTATGCCAAATGGCGTAATCAGTCTATAAAGAAAAACTATAATGTCGCCATGTTGGTTAACAAATTATCCAAACGCAACCAGTTTGACTTAGTCAATGGTGTGCCAAGTAAAAATTTAAAGTGGGGAAAAGAAGTCGATACCAGTGATTTTATCGCAGTTCGATACGTTGGTGCGAGGCAATATCAGCATATTGGTGCGCTTTCAGGAGATTCCAATAAGAATGGCATATTGGATGGAAGAGATTTGATTATTCATGCCGGTCCATCTCCTCTCCATTACTCTTATCTATTGGAAGGTCATTTCAATGGACATGTTGTGATTTTGAAACCTTCTAATCGGTTGCCATAGTTTGACTGACGAATGCGGATTTCAAAAAAAATTCTTAGGAAAATTCAATAAGTTCTAAAACTAAACCTGACAGGTTTGGCTTGAAAGTTTCGGATGTTATTAAAGCTTCATTCCTAAGAATATTGTAGGGGCAATCCTTTATGGTTGCCCTGATAAGAATATTGTAGGGGCAATCCCTTGTGGTTGCCCTTCGTAGTTACAAAAAAACTTGATGATCGAACCTAACGTATATCTGCGTGTCTGCCCTTGCTACAGCTACTCAACACCTCCTGCTTGCCATTGTCTAAAACTCTGTTGAGTCACACAAGTATCAAATCCATCAATCTTGGCACAGATGACGGGTAGTTGAGCGGCTGTTTTAAAATTCTCCAGATGCTTAGGGTGGAGTATATAAATTGTATCATGTCTGACTTTGCCCTGCCCTATTTCTTCGTGCAAGCTTTGGCAATATTGCATGGTTTTTTCAGCATCAAAACGGGCAGCCGTACCTGTATTGATAGTCATCCCGTGACTTGCTGCTAAGTATGAAAAAGGAAGATAAGGCGCCGCCGCTTCCCCACAATAGCGGGAATAAACTAAAGTAATGTGCTGATAATAGGGCATTGCCACTTTCCAATGCTCTAAATGTAAAGGATTCTCCCAGCCTGGTGACGCTTTTGGATCCCAATGCCGTGCTGGATTATCACGCACTTGATGATGAAATTGATAAATTGGCAATAAATCTAAACTTTGAATAGCCAAACCAAAACTCAGAAAAACATAAGCGGTTTTTGGTGAATTGCGTACAATTAACACGCTGATGATTAGAAAGAGTAGGGCGTAATTAACTGGCCAAAAAAATCGACCCGATGATTGAAACATGGCTAATGAATTGAGTAACTGGCTTTGAATATCTATGAGTACCACATTGCCAATCGTCACCTTATTGCTCACCGCAAAAATGGTAAAGCCAATACAAACGATAATTAAAGGCAAATGCTTTTTAAGCGTTGAACGTTGCACCGGCTTTTTGCTCAATTCATAGAGCATCCAAACAGCCATTAGCAAAATACCGGCACCAAGATAATTAAAGCCTTCATATTGACCATCTGTAGCGGGTGGGACATCTCGAAATAACAAAGAACCGCCTCCCATCGCATTGAACGGTGAGAGCAGATTCATGGAAAAATAACCCAAGTTAATGCCGGTCATATTTTTATTATCAATGAAAAAATAACCGGCTTGCCACCATATTAATAAGCATATCAGCCCCAATAGTGTCAATTGCAAGAAAGCAGGAGTCATTGTACATTTTTGCTCAACTAACCAAAAACGGGCAATGAAAGCCGTTGCTAATCCAAGCAGCATCACTGTCAAATAAGGATGCACTAAAGCACCTATACTGATCAGCAATATCCAAGAGGTCAATGCTTGATAAGGTGATGGTTTGTCCCAAGTTCTAAAATACAACCACAATCCTGCAAGTAACAACCAGTGGGCACAAAGTGCCGCATGTCCAAAGCGGTGAATTAAAACGGGACTCATCACAAAAAATAACGTACCGATAGCTTGAATCAGTAGATTTTTGCTCACTAATCGTATCAGTAGGGCGGCAAAGACACCTTGCAAGAGATAAGAGATGAATATCCATAAACCAATATATTGAAAATCCGCAGGTAAAAACGCGCTAAAAGGTTTAAATAGCAAGGCGAATAGCGGTATAGAATCGGTGTAACCAATAGATGTCCCAATTGGAAAAAAGTAGTTCGTGATTTTACCTAAAGGCCATTGCCAAGGTTCATTTCTGAAAAAATGCCACCCCATAAAATGCCATTCCCAATCCCCGCGCATTAACCAATTAATTTGGGTGGGATCGACCATTTTTAACCCCAGTATATTGACAAAAAACAGCATAGCCAGAGCAGCACCCAAAGTCACTGTCATTACACTATGATTGTACTTCATCACAGCGTTTACTAATAAGAAGGCAAATACCAAAGAGACTAATAACTGGGTGCTAATATTTTCTAAATAGGCATACGAACCAATCGGTGCTTGGTTAAAAGGAAAAAGCCTTTGTAGTATTATAAAAAAAAGGCTGGTAATGATAACAATAGCCAACCATGATGTTAGCCAAGTAGATTTCATTTTCATATTTTGCGAGTTAACGGTACTTTCAGCGCGTATTGAATTAAATGGGATGAAATTTCACAAGTTTTGGTAAGTGACGATTTTTAATGGGGCATTTTAATTTTAATTGCAATAAAATCAATGAATTATAATGAACAGGTAATAAGTCGTTGATTATTTTCTAATTGACAAATCGCTGTCTTGAATTATCCCATTGAACTACTCCAGAGCCGTAAAATCAATAATTTATAGCGTTTTTCGTTTGGGTGAAATACAAAAAAAGGCAACCATAAAGGATTGCCCCTACAAGATGATGTATTTCACTCAAAAGGGAAATGCTATAATGTAACTACTCCGCCTTGAAATCAATTTCAAGACTGAAAGCTAAAGTCTCCTAAAGGAGAATATGGTTCTAATTCCCCTATAAATTGGATGTCACCTATGGTTCCTTCCATAGATGATGATACGAAGCTCTTTGTTGTAGAAGCTATTGAGCCTGAGCCGGGACAAATTCAGATTGATTACTACAGAATAGAGGAAACGGGCGATGTTTGGGGAGATACTCCGGCTTGGGATTTGCCACAACCAAATAGTGCCGATTTACCTGATAATATGTCGGAATATGGTTTACGGTCAATTTATCTCGCTAAATACGCTTGCTGGGATAAAGAAACCAGGGTTTGGATGCCGACTAATATTGCCAATGGCATTTATTATTGCACCAATCCGCAATATAGACAGAAAACCATTAATTACTTGCGTACAGTGATCAATAAATTGGAAGCAGAATTGAATTCTAGAACCAGAGATAAAGACGCTTTAGATGAAGACACTTTGCCAGTACAAGCAAAAGATATTGGCCCGAAACCTAACGAAGTTCCAATTGATTATTGTAGGAATGAAGACACGGGCGATGTTTGGGGAGAGATTCCGGCTTGGCGTTTGCCACAACCAAATAGTGGCGTTTTGCCTTATGATGACCTGTGGAAATATGGTTTACGGTCCATTTATCTCGCAAAGTACGCCTGTTGGGATAAAGCAGTCAGAGATTGGATGCCAACTAATATTGCCAATGGTGTCTATTACTGCACCAATCCGGAAAAAAGGCAACAAAGCATTAACTATTTACAACAGATAATAGATAAGTTGGAAGCAGAGCTATAGACTTTTTTCTTGTTCCTTTCGCATCGAACTCTGTTTGGGAATGCCTTCCATGACGGAATATCCCTTTTCTGCTAATATCATTTCGAGGCAAAAAAATTTTGCCTCGAAACCAATTTGATAAACTCGAATACGCCAATTTTTGAGTTTCACTTATCGTTCAGATTATCAACCCATCGAATACAAAACTCAGGAGTTAAATGTTTATAAACACGCGCTTCTGTGTTAAGCGACTTCTTAGTCATAGCCGCCGTGATATGGGTTGGTTTAATCCGCCCTTCTTCAATCGCAGTTTGATCAATTTGATGGACTTTATCAATAAAGGCTTGATCATGGGGATCGTTGGCATCAAAATTATGCCCAAAACAGCGATCAATAAATATGTCAATCACATTGGCATAAGCCAGAAATAAATCAAAACGGAATTTTTCCACCAGCAATGGCAGAATATCTTGCGCCCGAATGCCCTCAAAACCTTCAGTAGAACAGTCCCAATTTTCATATTCTTCTTCAACGCGCTTGAGTAGGTGATTGTATTTATAGCGTTCGGGTAATGTTGCCCATAATTCATTCACCATTTCAAGAGCTTCTGGCCATCGCTGATGTCCATTTCGCCCTATCATATCGTGGGTCAAAAAATAGCCCTGGGGATGCAAAACATTATCAATCTTATCAAACAATAATTCGAGTTCGACAAAATGATGCAATGATTGGTTAGCGATCACAATATGATATTGTTGTTTGGGTTGCCAGCTATTAATATCGGAGCAAGTAAACTGCATTTTTAGGGCAAGCTCTTTTTCTTGCGCTAACGCTAATCCCCGATCCAACATGTATTGGTTGATATCCAGACATTCTAAAACAAAGTTCTCAACGCCATTTTTAAGCAATAATTTAACAATCGCGACTTCAAAGTCGCAATTTCCTGCACCGATACTAACCAAGTGACAAATATCATGGGGAAATGTCTGACAGACACGCTGTATATAGAGACAATAAAATTCTTCTCCATTAGCAAAGCCAAATTGTGACACGATAGGAAGGAGATATTTATTTGACCAATAATGGGCTATATCAGGTAAATCATGAACATTTTCTAATTGCTTGAAGTTATCTATTTCTTTTTCTATGCGCGATTGATAGTCTAACTGGGTCAATCGTTCTATCGCCTGCTCTGGTGGAGTGCCAGGTGGATAATGCGTCGCTAATACGGCTTGCCATTTATCCCTAAATTTTTCATGGTTAATCGCTTGAAAGGCTTTATAACCACTATTGATATCCGTTCCGGCGGTGATGCCTTCATGGTGTATCACTTCTGAATCATGACAGTAAAATACTTTATAGCCCGCTTGACGTGCTGCAAAACATAAATCGGTATCTTCATAATAGGCGGGCGCATAGCGCATATCAAAACCGCCGAGTTGCTCCCATAAACTTTTTCTAATCATTAAACTGGCACCAGAGCAATAATCAACCGCTCGGCTTTGATTAAATTGGGGAAAAGTGGGATCCTGTAAACGTCCATAATTCCAGCCACTGGCATCGTTAAAGATAATACCACCCGCTTCTTGCAAACGCCCATCGGGATAAATCAACTTGGAGCCTGTAATCCCAACGCTTGGATCATTATCCATGACTTTAAGCATATTCGACAACCAGCCGGGCATAACTTGGGTATCATTATTTAAAAATAAGATAAATTCACCGCTTGCTATTTCTGCCCCTTGCCGACAGGCTTGCACAAAGCCTTGATTTTCTGAATTATTAATGATTTTAAACGTGCCATTTGTCAATAAAGCAGCCGTTTTATCTGTAGAAGCATTATTAACAATAATAATTTCTTGACTGATTTCTGTATCACAGGCTTGCAATGTCAATAGACAATTATAAGTATATAACGCCTTATTAAATACAGGAATGACAATACTGACACGGGGTACTGATGCTTTTGGCAAAACCAAAGATTTTAAACAAAGCGTCTCAATAAAAAGGGGGGGTATTCTACTACACCAAAGAGCAACAACATTTTCTTCTGTCGCATCTTCAGAGTAAATTGAAATATCCACCGCTTGCCCTGGCGTACAAATTTGCAGCGTCGATAAGGGAATATCGACATATTCATTATCGACTAAATAACTGGCATTAATGCGATGGGTGAGATTATTTATTTGCACCGTAATATGACACTGATTGGTGCGACAATAAGTACCAAATCTTAAACGTATCCCTGTGATAATGTCGCTATTGGGAAAGAGACGGAAATGAATACACGTTTCTTTTGTCAGGGTAATAGGAATATTGCCATAGCTTGTCTCTGTTATAAATGCCCTTTGTTTCCCTAATAGGGCGGAGGCGGGCATTTTATCTTTAATGAGAGTGGAGAATTGAGGAAGAATGGATTTATTAAGACGTTTATGCCCTAACGTTTTTTTAAAATGTTGCAATAACTTCATTAATCTTTTAAAATTTATAATTAGGAACGTTTCGAGGTTTGAGTTTTTTGAAAAAAACTCAAGTCGAGGCTAACGTTTTTTCTTTAAAAAAACGTTAGCCTCGACTCGAAAATGAAATCAATTCCACCATGTTGAATCAGACCTGACAGGTTTCCAAAACCTGTCAGGTCTAATTGGAGAGTTTATTTCATTTTCGAGGTTTTAGTTTTTTTCAAAAAACTAAAACCTCGAAACGTTCCTTAGTGAAAATTGTTTTCAAGAAAGCCTCTTGCAAAACTCGCTTTTTCAAGTTGTGATTTAGAAATCCGATTCAAAAATCGGATTTCTAAGCTCGAAACACACACAAGGTTTAAGAAATGAAAAACATCAACAATCTGAAATTGATAAAAATACTTTTCCTACTCCCTATAATAATGGTACTGGATTTCGCCTGTGCAGTGAGAACAGGACCATCTATTATAACAGGACTCTCTTTAGCTGAATTACCTAAACCAGCACCTATCATCGCTGTTCCTTTAAGTACTGATATCCCTTTAGGTGTAAAAACAGGACGTGGTTTACAATTCACGCTGAATGCCGTTCTTTTTCAAACAAATCAAGCCAACTTATTGCCCGAAGGAAAATTGAAAGTTGAAGAACTTGCAGAAACGATTAAACAACATACTTCGCGCACCATATTGATAGAAGGACATACTGATAATATGGGTAAAAAAAGTTATAACCAGCAACTTTCAAAGCGTCGGGCAAAGACGGTGCAAAAAGTTTTAATCGCACAAGGCATTAATTCAGAACAATTGGTTATTAAGGCTTTTGGTGAAAATAATCCCATTGCCACTAACGCAACAAGCCAAGGGCGGCAGCAAAACCGCCGCGTAGAAATTGTGATTTTAAAGAAGGGGATTATCCCTTAACTCTTGAATTTGTTTCAACGACATATCTTCGCCCAATTCTGCCCACAATTTTTCCAGTTGATAAAAATCGCGGATTTGCGGCTGCATGACATGCACAATGACATCGCCTAAATCAACTAACACCCATTCACCCGAATTAGTCCCTTCATTCCCTAATGGGCGATGTCCACGAGATTTGGCTTTTTCTATCACATATTGAGCCAGTGCGACGACTTGTCTGGCACTTCTACCTGTGGCGACCACCATGAAATCAGTGATGCTGCTGAATTTATGGACATCAAGGATTTTAATCTCTGTCGCCTTTTTATCTTCTAACGCTTTTTTGACGACATTTAAAAGTTTTTCACTCTTCATAATTATTCACGAACTAGATGATGGCTATTAATAATATCTAAAACAGCAGGTGGAAGCAAATAATGCGGTTTTTTACCCGCTGCAATTAAATCACGAATTTGTGTTGCCGAAATCGCAAGCATTGGAATTTCTTCCACCCAAATCGTACCCCCCGTTTTTCTTTTTAAATTTTCAACATTAAGTGTTTGATATTGTTTAAAAAAATCAAACATAGTCGGACTTTGATCTTCTTCTAAAGTATCTGGGCGGCGCACCACTATCAAATGCGCTAACGTGATAAGCTGTTCCCATTTATACCAACTGGGTAAACCTAAAAACGCATCCAATCCTAAAATCAAACACAAAGAGCGATCAGGATAATCTTCGCGCAAACTCTTTAAAGTATCAACAGTATAAGAAGGGCATTGCCGCCGCAATTCACGATCATCAACACATAATCCTTCCACCCCCACTATTGCCGCCTGCACCATTTCTAAACGGCGTTGACTACTCATCGACGGTTGCGCTCTATGAGGAGGATGTGCGGAAGGTATCAGAAGCACTTTGGCTAAATCTAACCGCTCATATAATTCTAAGGCTAATCGTAAATGCCCATGATGAATGGGATTAAAAGTTCCCCCTAAAATGCCTATCGGTTTACTGTTTGTATGCGTAGTCATTACAATGCTATTGTCAAACAAAGTGTCAATGCCCTATCCGAAAAAACGAAAACGTCGAATTTTATAACCATAAGTTTTTAATAATTTATTCGCACGCGCCTCAATAATTCCCCTTTGTTTTTTAGTCATTTCTGCTAAACGGGAACTATTTTGATTTTTAATTTCTGACTGTCTTCCATGTATTGTATATTTTTTTTCTAAAATTTGAGGAGAAAAGGGCGGTAAATTTAAAAAATCAAAAATCTGAAGGGTGGTTTTGAGCGGATTAGCCGTTAAATCTTCATAACGAATTTCCAAAAAATGTGACAATTTTGGCGCATCTTCTAAAGTGATTTCTAAACTCCGCGCCCATTGATTCGCCGCCTTTTGGAGCAAATTGGGCTTTTCACCATAAACCGCTAACACTTTATCATGGATACCAAGGGCAACGGCGTAGCCATTACGAACAATATGAATAAAATAAGCTGGCTCAAAATGACGTTGTAACCATAACATTCTTGCAGTATTAGTGGGTGATTTTTCCATTGCAAAAGGAGCATCAGGCTTATCCAACAAATCAATCCAATTTTTTTTAACTTGCGCCGCCTCAACTATTTTTTCATCGGGCGCAAAACGAAATAAAGTCTCTTTTTCCACCCACAAACGGGGAACATCTACAGATTTTGGGGTTATCAGGGCATCCGTTAAAAATTGCCCCTCATCGGGTAAACCGGCAATGGCAGGATGCTGACGAATAATCTGCTCTAAAAGGCTCGTGCCAGAATTATAGCAACCAATAATGAAAATCCAATGTCGTGACATATTTATCTTGGAAACAAGAAACGGTTAAACAAGTAATATTCGTAACTACTCAGCAGTTAGCCTTGAAATCAATTTCAAGGCTAAAAGCATTCGAGGCTAAAGTTTTTTCGTATCCTATCAAAATTTGGTCTTTTAATGTAGGGTGGGTAG
>JAGLHR010000801.1 GCA_023143415.1 Thiomargarita sp.
TTTAAATCAAATACTTAAATACTTATGTATAACGATGATATCTGGAGCTTGGGAACGAGGGGTGGGGTGACGAGGGGTGGGGTGATGACTGGTTTTATTTTAGTTGAGCCTGCTTTAGCTTTTCGCCTTGAAATTGGTTTCAAGGCTGAGTAGTAACCATAATTCATAATTTATAATTCATAATTAAATTGATATGATTATTTCAAAACAACAACGCATACAACGCATTTTTAAACAATTACCTTCCGAGCAACAAGCGACTTTATTGGCTTTTGCAGAATTTTTACACGCACGTCTAGTTGAACAACCGGTGCTGCTTCCTATACCTCAAATAAAACCACGCCCTCCCAACGAAACGGTTGTGGGTGCGATCAAGCGTCTTGCACAAAGCTATCCGATGCTTGATAAAGCGGTGATGCTTAATGAAACTTCTCATCTGATGACTGAGTTTATGGTACAAGGGCGTGATAAAATGGAAGTAATTGATGAATTAGAAGCCGTATTTTTACGACATTACAACAAATTAATTAAAGAGGAAACGATATGATAAGAGTTATTAAAGATTGGCTTCACTGTTATTTTTCTGATCCCCAAGCAGTATTCATAGCGATATTATTAGTCTCAAGTTTCACGATTTTAATGACAATGAATGAAATGCTGGCTCCTGTATTAGCAAGTCTGGTGATTGCTTATCTGCTAGATGGGGTTATTGAAAAAATGCACTTATGGCATATTCCACGTTCACTGGCGGTTTTTACTGTCTATTCAGGCTTCATTACTCTATTGATGTTTATTATCGTTGTCTTGTTGCCCTTAGTCTCGTATCAATTAACACAACTGATTCAAGAATTACCTTCGATGGTGGCGCGAGGGCATCAATTGTTACAAGACTTACCGGATAAATATGAGATAATCTCCACCGAGCAAGTTGAGGGTATTATTAACTCAATACGCATTAAAGTCGATCAAATCGCTCGAATAATATTATCTTATTCATTGGCTTCCATCCCAGCCGTCATTACTTTACTGGTTTATTCGATTTTAGTTCCATTATTGGTGTTTTTTTTCCTCAAAGACAAGGATAAAATTATCAAATGGATCGTGGCATTTTTACCTAAAGAACATAGTGTTGCCAAAAAGGTTTGGTTTGAAATGGACGCGCAAATGGGCAATTATATTCGTGGTAAAGTCTATGAGGTTTTTATCGTCGGTACATTTAGCTATTTTCCATTCGCCTATATGGATTTGAATTATGCTTCGCTCTTGGCGGTACTTGTTGGATTATCCGTGATTATTCCTTATGTGGGAGCGGTGGTGGTGACATTTCCCGTCGTCTTAGTCGCCTATTTTCAATGGGGTATTGGTTCAGATTTTTTTTGGTTGATGGGAATGTATGGCATTATTCAAGGATTAGACGGCAATGTTTTAGTACCATTGTTATTTTCTGAAGCGGTCAATTTACATCCTGTGGCGATTATCGTTGCCGTATTAGTTTTTGGTGGAATCTGGGGATTTTGGGGCGTATTTTTTGCGATTCCTTTAGCCACGTTAGTTAAAGCTCTACTGTCCGCTTGGCCTCGCTCACCTCTTCCTCCTCAAGAGGAAGTAAATACTCAACCACCTCAGCAAGTTGTTGAGCAGAGTTAGAGTTAGTTAGTAGGGTGGGTAGGAACGAAGT
>JAGLHR010000802.1 GCA_023143415.1 Thiomargarita sp.
TTCTTATGAAGACTGACGAAAATATTCATCGGGCAATCCCTTGTGGTTGCCCTGATTATGTAGGGGCAATCCCTTGTGGTTGCCCTGATTATGTAGGGGCAATCCCTTGTGGTTGCCCTGAGTAGTTAGGAAAACCAATTTCTGATGATGTTTTATTTTCTCCAGTCGATTACAAAGAATTATTTTATAAATTACTGATTTTTAACATAATTTTTTAAGTCGTTCTATCTAAAAAAAGAACAACTATGAAATACGATTTAGCAAAGTTTTTCAAACTCTTATTAATTGTGCTACCTATTTCACAGGCTTTTGCTATTCCACCTAATGACGATTTAGCGGCGGCTATTGATATTGGCAACACATTCCCCTACACCCATACTCAACAGATTAATACAGCAAGCAACGAATCAAAAGCCGTTTTATCAAGCTGTACGACACATAGCAGCAACAATGTCTGGTATCAATATACACCGAAAACAGATAAAACAGTGGTACTAGATACCTTTGATTCTAACTCTGATACAGTACTTTCTATATGGATAGGAACGAGCCATCCCCTCATTGAGCTGGCTTGTAATGATGATGCTAATGATGAGCAGGCACAATCACAACTCAGCATGGCTTTTAGTGTTGGAGAAACCTACTATATCAATATCAGTTATTCCTTATTAGACGAACCAGACAAAAGCGTTATTTTAGCATTGAAAGCCACTTCAAATTCGACTTTTGAAGAAATGGCGGCGATTGGAATGGGCATTTCTCCAGATGGCGAGTTTTTTGACACAAATAGTTACTTCATCAGTCTTATAACGACAAACAGCGGATTATCTGGCAACAACCTGAAAATTGATAGCACAGATGAAGTCACTCTCTCCGCAACTATCAAGATTGATGCGCTTCATATTGGAGAGAGTGCAGATATTTTAATGGTTGCCATATATCAAACCGAAGGGAATCAAGAACAATTTATGCGTCATGGTGATACTTGGAAAGCATGGCGAGGTCAGATCGTTTCACTAGCCGCTGCTGTGGAAAACAAAAAGTTACCTGAAACTTTGGAAAACAGAGTTTATCAAGGGCCCCTCTTCGCATTAGGACTCCAATTTCCAAGTCGCTTAACCCTTTATGTCGGCTATCGCTTAGAAAATGGAGACATTATTTTCAACGGAATAGAACCTATTGACTTTTATATTCAATAAGCGTAACTACTCAGGGCAACCACAAGGGATTGCCCCTACATCAGAAGATTTTCGTCAGTCGGAATAAGAATATTTCAGCCTAAAGTTTTTCTTCAAAAAACTTTAGGCTGAAATGTTGTAGG
>JAGLHR010000803.1 GCA_023143415.1 Thiomargarita sp.
AAACATGAATAGCCACCGATGAAATCGGTGGAAATAAATCAATAAATCAATAAATCAATATGACAATCCTATATCCTGACATTGAACCACTAGCCACGCATCAGATCGCGGTTGGAAAAAAACATCCCCTCGTTCCCAAGCTGGAGCTTGGGAACGAGGGGGCTGAGTACAAAATTTGTTTCTTTTCCGTGAACTAAAAACATTTCCGAGAAACCCAGTTTTTTCAAAAAACGGGGTTTCTTTTTCATTAAAAAATATAAATCAATCAATGACTTAACTAAATATGACAATCCTATATCCTGACATTGAACCACTAGCCACGCATCAGATCGCGGTTGGAAAAAAACATGTTTTGACAGTGGAAGAATCTGGCAACCCCGATGGTATTCCCGTTGTTTTTTTGCATGGTGGTCCTGGAGCAAATTGTAAACCGTACCATCGTTCTTTTTTTAATCCCAAGAAGTATCGGATTGTATTATTTGATCAACGCGGTGCGGGACGTTCTACGCCAACGGGTCGCCTACAAGATAATACCACTTCTGACTTGTTAGCTGATATGGAAATCATCAGAAAACAGTTGGATATTAAAAAGTGGGTTATCTTTGGCGGTTCCTGGGGATCCACTTTGGGGTTATTATATGCCCAACAGTACCCTGAAAATGTCTTGGGAATCATTTTACGAAGCATTTTTCTAGCCAGAAAATGTGATATTGAATGGTTTCATCACGATAGCGGCTTATGCCGATTGTTTCCAGCACAATGGCAAGATTTTATGTCTCCTCTGTCAGAAAAAGAGCGCGAAGAGCCATTGACCGTTTATTATGAAAGAATAACCGGTAATAATATGAATACCGCCCTTCATGCCGCTTTAGCTTGGATGAATTGGGCAGGTTGTGTCGTTAGCTATGGGCAATTTCCGGCGCTGACAGAACCGTCAGAACAAATCCTCAACGAAGCCCGTATTGAAAGTCATTACATGTTTAATCGCTGTTTTATTGATGAAAACCAATTATTGCGGGATATTGATAAAGTGGCTCATCTCCCAACGATACTCATTCATGGGCAACGTGATTTAGTTTGCCCTTTAGACAGTTCCTATCTCCTCGCACAAAATTGGCAAAATGCCCAATTCAAAGTGATTCCCACAGGCGGACATTTAGCCAGCGAGCCACAAGAAATGCTTTCAGCATTGGTAGAAGCAACAGATGAAATGGTTAATTTGATAAGTAGCAAATCATAAATTTTCAGAAACCAAGTTTTTTGAAAAAACTTGGTTTCTATTCTAGGCGCAATGCCATTAAGCCATGGCGAACACGCAGGTTCGCCCCTACAGTCGGTGGGCAACGTATTTTTGGTGCAACGGCAAAACGTTCAAAGATTTAAGGAGATTTATTATACTCCATGAAATTTCGATGCACACACAGTTTGCCCCCCCGGCTTTACAATAACGAGTACAGCGAATTGACGAAATAAACGAATTTTTCAGGATTGATTGGTTTTTAATTCGTTGGTTTCGTTAATTCGTTGTACTGTTTTAAATTTTGTTGTATGAATTATTTAGTAATATGTTATAAAATTTGGAGAGGAGAAAAGTAAAGTTATTATGCCTCGAACTCTGCATTGAAAATCATCGTTAAAAGCGAGTTAATCGTATCACATTGAGGAAAAATTCATGATGAACTCACCGGCTCTTCAAACCATTTCAAATGAATACGGTAAAACAATCTCAGTTATTGTCCCGATTGAACTTTGGAAAATAATTAAATGGCCAGAAAAAAATACCCTACCACAACAAAGTGAGTGGAATACATTAGATGAAAATGTGTCTCAATCATCGCAGACACTTGAAGTTTTCTTACAAACAGAAGTGGCTAAATTAAACAAAGCGGAAGAAAAAGCGATGGCTGAAGAAGGAATGGAAGATTATGTCCACCTAACTGGAAAGGAGGGATTATTTTGATTTGTGGAGCAATCCATCGACAGAAGAACTGAAACCGATTAAACAAGCCTTAAAATTAGTGTTAAATTTATAAATCAATTATTGCAACCCGCTTGCAACGAAGTACTAGAGGGGTGGCGGTAGTTTGTTTAATTAATGGTTTGAATCAGAATTGACATAATTTGATAATTTTCAGAATAATATCAGGATTGGTTTGGTTTTAATTCTGTTAATTTTTTCATTCTGCAAATTCTGATTCAGACATTTTTTTGACGACAATAACGAGTACAGCGAATTGACGAAATAAACGAATTTTTCAGTCAGGTAGGGTGGTTTCGAGGTTTT
>JAGLHR010000804.1 GCA_023143415.1 Thiomargarita sp.
GAAGAAAAACTTAAACCTCGAAAACGCTTTAGTTTTGCTTTGGAATCCAGAAAAAAACTAAAACCTCGAAAATGAAATCACTTCAACAATGTTGCATCAAACCAGACCGGTTTTGAAAATTTGATGCACATTCATAACATATTTATCTATGAGGAAAAATTGGATGGAAAAATATTTTAAACCTGTCTTCGTCATTTTATGTCTATCTTCGTTCACCTTCTTTGAAGTCGCCGTTGCTGAATCTCAATTGATTAGTGGTGAACCACAGCCCACTAAAACGGAGACTCAGAAAACAACAAAAGAGGCTAAAACAACACTTTCCGATGATCCAGAAATCGCCGCGTTGCAGAAACAGCTTGAACACCTCAAATTGCAACACGCTATCTTGTCCACGCAAAATCTCATTCAGGCGGATAAGTACAAAAAAAATCTGTTGGAATATCAGCAGGAAAAAGGCAAATTGCAGTTGATGAATGAACTGCAATTAGAAAGAGAACGCCATGAATTAGCGGAGTTAACGCGTGAAAAAGAAAAACTGTCGCTAGAAAATGCGTTATATGCTGCCAAGCAAAAACAACTTTTCGGAGACTTGAACGCTCAGAAAATCCGTTTAAGCCTCGAAAAAGAGGTTTATGAACACGAGAAAATGAAGTTGTTCGCTGAACGTGAAAAGGAAAGGCAAGAACTTGCCATGCAAAACGCGCTAACCGAAGAACTGAATAAAAAAGAAGGACTGAAAATTCAGTTAGAAACAGTCAAACTGAATTTGGAAATAGCCAAACTTGAGCTTGACAGGAACAAAAGTGGGATTGAAGTTGAAGAAGTGGCTAAAAAAATCTCTAAAAGGATGCACGAAGAAGTTTGGGAAGATGAAGTCAACAAACCCAAAGAGTATTTGAAGGAACCGTTTGTTGATGGTCACTTAATTATCAGTGATCGAAGAATTGACTTGGATATCGTGATTATTCCAGGCGTAGCAAATTACGTTAATGAACGTATCCATTATTATAATAACAAGAATTCCGAATATCCCATTTTTTTAGTCATTGATTTTTGTTTTGGTGGCTCAGTGATGGAAGGTGCGAAAATTGTTGAAGCAATGCAATCTAGTCAGGCACCAGTGTATGTGGTCGTTAAAACATTAGCTAGTAGTATGGCTGCTGTGATTACAACACTCGCTAAGCGTTCTTTTGCTTATCCTAATGCGGTTATCCTTCATCATCAAGTTTGGAGCTTCGCTGTTGGTAACCAGAAGGAGATAAAGGAACAGTTGGAAATCACTAAAGAATGGACTCGGCGACTCTTGCAACCCGTTGCGGAAAAAATGGGTATGACTATGGTGGAGTTTGTTGAAAAAATGTATGAACATAACTCCGTGGGAGACTGGTACGAATTTGCTGATGTTGCTGTTAATTCTAAATGGGTAGATCATGTTGTCAAAGACATCAGGGATGCTTCTTTCAGCAAACAACCTGTGGAAGTGAAAGGGGATGATAAAGAAGGCATATTCATACTGGAAACGAAGTATGAAGAGAAAATTGATCCTCAAGGTCAACGCTTTGTTGAATTGCCACGCCTCAATCAGTTGGATGTTTATTATTTGTATAATCCGAAGAAATATTATCGCTGAGAACTTTATCTGGGACATTTTCTCATAATTCACAAAAGAAAAACTTTCGCCTCGATTCGAGGTTCAAGTTTTTTCTGTAAAAAAACTTGAACCTAGAATATTGTTTGAATCAGAATTTGATAATTTTCAGAATAAATGTTAAAAATAAATTGTAACTACTCAGGGCAACCACAAGGGATTGCCCCTATTTATGAATATTTCAGCCTAAAGTTTTTCTTCAAAAAACTTTAGGCTGAAATGTTGTAGGGGCAGTCCTTTATGGTTGCCCTGAGTAGCCCTGAGTA
>JAGLHR010000805.1 GCA_023143415.1 Thiomargarita sp.
TAAAAACGCTGAACAAGGATTGTCTCAGCGAAGGGATTAAAAACGAGCATCGATCCAATCCTTTCTTATATATAATCCTTGTAGTTATTGTTTGGTGTAACGAGAAAACTTGATGATCGAGTTTTAGCTTTGAAATTGATTTCAAAGCTAACCGCTGAGTAATAACCTAATTTTAAACGTAACTACTCAGGGGCAATCCCTTGTGGTTGCCCTGTTACCAAAAAACTAAAACCTCGAAAATGAAATCACTTCGACAATGTTGCATCAAACCTGTCATCTTGAGTTTTCGAGGTTTCCGTTTTTTGAAGCGGAAACCTCGAAACGATTTTATTTTATGCACATTCCTAAGTAAATGATAACTATCAAAGAGGATTTATAATTAAATTATAGAAAAAAATATTATAAATCAAATAGTTAATAAATTACATCATGATTATCCCTTTTTATAAATAATCCTTGTAGTTATTGTTTGGGTTAAATTATTTAGTGGGATAAGTTCATCTGATAAACTCAGTTTTTTGAAAAGGTTTTTTTACCACTCAAAATTGACTCAATAATTTCATGCACGTTTTTTAGCCAAATCAGAGGCGATCTTCATGCCATCTTCAGACATTTTAGCATAATCTTCTTTAGCGTTTTGGGGTTCAAAATTTGAAAAAGTGCCACCATCAGCGAAATGTTGGATAAACAACTTACCAATCGCATAAGTTGATGCCCCTGATATAATGGGCATTGTTATTAAACCCGACACGGTTCCAATGACTGGAATACTTTTTATCATACTAGCAACAGGCATATTAGCCGCGACAGGTATCGAACCGCCCACTAAAGAAAATAATAGGCTTTTGACTTTTTCTTTAGAAAAAGGTACTCCAAACTTTTCAGCGATTTCGCTAAGCAAACTCATTTGAATTGCGGTGACACTGACAAAGTCAACGATTGGAATAGGAATTAAAGCAACACCCATTGAAAGGCTAACATGTTTTTTAAGCGTAAGACTGAGTGCTTCGTTAGAGACTGTTTTATTAGGAATTTTAATTTGATTGGATTTTTTACTTTTTGAAGTGGGTATTTTTTCACGCCCATCAGCCACTTTTGGTTTCGTTTTGAAAAAATAATGGCGGATCAGGTAATTGAGTGTGCCAATCAATAAAGCAATAGATAGAGTCGCTATTAAAATATTATAAATTAAAGTGTCAATTCGCTGCTTAATCGCTTTTTTCTTTTTGGCAACCGTTTTGTCTATACCATCCATATAAAAACCAGTACCGATTATCCAGTTCAATGGCTTATAGAGTCTCACATAAGTTGATTTAGGCGCGCCTTGAATTAAACCCTGCTCCGTCGGTTTTTCCCCATTATAATCAACATAGCCATTTCCTTCTTTTTCACAAGCTTCAATAAAAGAATCAACCCGCGTCTTCAATTTGCTCAGTTTCCCCTTCAAAATCTTTCCTTCACGCGATGAATCATGAGGGTGCATAGCATATTTTGGAGAAGACTTGTCAGAAACATCTATGATCCAAAAATATCCAACATTATTATTATATTTCATTGTCCTTATAATATTTTTAATATCTTTTATGCTTTCACGAATTATATCATCAATATAAATGCCCGTCCCAATAATCCAGTTCCACTCTGGGAATAATTTCACGTAAGACAGTTTAGGCACATTAGAAATTTCCCCCCCATCTTGAGTCGGCTTAGTGAATTTATGCTTAACAAAGCCATTGCCTTTGGTTTTAGCGACTTCCACAAAAGCCACAAAAAAATTTTGTTTGTCCAACGCCGTATGATATTTAGGATCATCCATCACTTGACCATCAAGCGATGGTTTAATCGGGTTCATAATTACTTTAGGAGGCAATGTTGTATCAACGATAAAAATATAGCCTGTTCCACCATCATATCTGATCTGTTTAATTTCATCAGCAGCCTGAGCCTGCGCTTCAGCCAGTGTCAATTTTCCTTTTTTAACTAACTCAGCTTTTAAGTTGAGCGTTGTGTAAGCCACATCAATAATATTTTTCAAACGGTGTCCATAAATTTCTTCTAAATATTTACTCTCTATAGAACTTTTTTTATGGTGAGATTCTATCACTGAATAAGCTATATCTATATAGTCTTTCAAATTTTGTTTGACTTTTTCCTTTTCTTCCTTTTCATATAAAGTAATATCTTCATCACTAACAATTTTAATGCGATAAATGGTGTATGCCAATATCGCACTGGTTGAAATGATAAAAGATAATATAATAACGATCAGATTAGTTTTGCTCATAATGCTAATGGTTTTCGAGTTTTTATTATTAGTAAAAATTAAAACTCGCATGAATAGTAGATGTCTTAATAGACAGTTTTTTAGTGTGGTTATTATGTTGATATTGTCGGTGATAAATAACAAATATCAGTTAAAACAATCATTTGAATATGATTTTCGCTGAGGGAAAATTTCATGAACATCAAGAACGGATTGATGTAAAGTGTCTTCGAGGTTCAAGTTTTTTGAAACTTGAACCTCGAATGGAGGTGGTGGAAAAACATCATGAGCGGGGCAACATCAAAAACTTGATAGTCGAGTAATATGACTTGATTTGAAAATGCTGGTGCAGAATGTCGGATTCATCATTTCCTTGAGGTGATTTTTGATTCCTTACTGCGTGAATTTTTTTTGAAAATCTATCTATAAGGCTGAGTAGTTACAATAATTCTATTTTTATTTTAGTCTTAATTTCCAATTAAAAAACCCCGTTATTCAGATTAAATAACGGGGTTGAGGGTTACATTAAGCTGCGGCAGGTGCAGGCTCTTCATTCTTCTTTAAATACTTATTCATTAACCAATAAGTACCTGCACCTACAACAGCCCCTCCCACAATGGCTATTCCCACTGGATGAGCTAACACAAACGCTTTTATGCCACTACTTATGGCAGTAGTGGTATTCGTGACTGTATTCAATGCTGTTTCAGTTGCTGCCATAATTATCTACTCCTAAATTCTTGGAAAAATATTAGATGATTCAATTACCATAAGATAACAATTTCGTTGACCATTATTGAGATTAATGCGTAATGAGGCATCAATTTCAACATGGTGAATTTGAGGCGAAAGTTTTCTTCAAAAAAAAATTGAAGGGAAGTATCAACCCTTATCCCCTCACCAAATGGAGGCTTAGAGTTATTTTTTGGCTTGAACCTATTTTTTTTAAGAAGGCTAACCATTCTTAAGCTGAGTTTAATTTTACTTCGCCTTTTTTTAAATGTCAAGTTTTTAAATAAAAAGCAATCCTAATAATCTGTAACCATTTGATTTAACATTTTAAAAATTAGAATTTCTCATAAAATCGTCTTATTTACTTACCATTCGCTTAATAAAT
>JAGLHR010000806.1 GCA_023143415.1 Thiomargarita sp.
AAAAACTCAAACCTCGACTCTCGAATGCTTTTCGCCTTGAAATTGATTTCAAGGCTAACCGCTGAGTAGTTACCAATTTTCTTAGAAAAAATGGATAGTTTCATCATCACAATTAACGATATTCGCCATAAGCAATGAACACCCATTTCAAATTCATCATTTTATTGATTTCAATAATGCTGAACCTACCTGTACTAGCTCTTCAGCAAAACATCAAGTTTCAGCAACTTTCCCTTGAAGATGGTTTATCACAAAATACAGTGAATGCCATTTTACAAGATAGCCAAGGCTTTATCTGGTTTGGTACGCAAGATGGGCTTAATAAATACGACGGTTATGAATTTACTGTTTATAGGCATGATCCGAGCGATGCTTATAGTCTGATCCATAATGAAATTTTTGCCATTTATGAAGATAGCAAGGGTGCGCTATGGATTGGTACAAGCAAAGGACTCAATCGCTTTGATCGTCAAAAAAATCGGTTTATTCGTTACCAGCATAAAAATACCAACCTGATGAGTCATAACAGCATTTGGTCAATTTATGAAGACAATACGGGCATATTATGGATTGGCACTGATGGGGGTGGATTGAATCAATTTGATCGTCACCAAAACCAATTTCTTCCATTTAAGCATGATCCCAAAAATCCACATAGTTTGAGCCATAATTCAGTTTTGTCTATTTTTCAAGATAAGAAAGGCGTTTTGTGGATTGGTACCAATGGTGGCGGACTCAATAAATTTGATCGCCAACAGAAGAAATTCACGCATTATTGGCCTGACGCAAAAAATAAGGAGAGTTCAAGTAATGCGATCACTTCTATTTATCAAACTGCGGAGGGCAACTTATGGATTGGTTCGATTAAGGGGCTTCATCAGTTTGATCCTCAAACTGAACTTTTTATCGATCATTTTTTTCATGATTCCAAGGATAGCAAGAGTTTAAGCAATAATATGGTTTGGGGAATTAGTGGGTTTGACAGGGGGGAAATCTGGATTGTGACTGATGGCGGGGGTATTAACTTGTTTGAAGGAGGCACATTTGTGCATTTTAAGCATTATTCACAAAATCAGAGCAGCCTGAGTAGTAATGCTGTTTTATCTCTCTATCAAGACAAGGTTGGCACAATGTGGTTCGGCACAAGCGGTAGTGGAGTCAATTATTTTAACCAGAAACAGGAGAAATTTGTCCATTATTTTCCAGAGCAAAATAATTCTAACAGTTTGAATAATAAACATATTTTGTCAATTTATGAAGATAAAAAGGGCTTATTATGGGTGGGTACGCAAGACGGCTTAAATCAGTTTGATGAGAAACGGGAAAAGGTGACGCATTTTCGACATGAACCGCAAAATTCCAAGAGTTTGAGTCATAATGAGATTCACGCTATCTATGAAGATAGCATGGATACTTTGTGGATTGGTACTTTTGGAGGCGGTTTAAATCAATTTAATCGTGAGCAGAATCAGTTTGTTTCTTATAAAAATCATCCTGATAATCCTGACAGTTTGATTAATAATTCTGTCATGTCAATTTATGAGGACAAAACGGGCGAACTATGGATTGCGACACGAGGCGGCTTGGATAAATTTAATCGCCAACAGGGTAAATTTACGCATTATCTCCACGAACTAAAAAATCCTAATACGCTGGGTGATAATAATGTTTCTTCAATTTATGAGGATAAAACCGGTACAATTTGGATTGGTACGCTAGGCGGTGGACTTAACAAATTTGATCGTCAGCGGAATCATTTTATCCGTTATCAACATGACGAAAAAAATCAGAATAGCTTGAGTTATGATGAGGTTTCATCTATTTACGAAGATAAAACAGAAACATTATGGATAGGCACTTATGGGGGAGGATTGAATAAATTTGATCAAACAACGGAAACATTCACTCACTACCGTGAAAAAGATGGCTTGGCGAATAGTACGGTTTACTGCATTTTAGAAGATAACCAGGGGAATCTTTGGCTATCGACTAATAGAGGTTTATCTCAATTCAATCCTAAAACGGAACTTTTTAGAAATTATGATGTTTTGGATGGATTACAAAGCAATGAATTTAATCCCGCTTGTTATAAAAATCAACGTGGTGAACTCTTTTTTGGCGGAATCAATGGTTTTAATGCTTTTTACCCGGAAAAAGTAAAAGATAATTCCTATATTTCTCCCATCGTGATGACAGATTTTAAGATATTTAATCAATCTGTCGGTTTTGGGAAAAAATCGCCTTTACAACAACATATTAGCCTCACTAAGAATATCACGCTGTCTTATAAACAGTCGTTTTTTTCTTTTGAATTTGCCGCTTTAAATTTCTTATCCAAAAAAAATCAATATGCCTACAAATTAGAAGGTTTTGACAACAACTGGAATGACATCCGCACACGCCGTCATGCGGATTATACCAATGTGCCACACGGGAGTTATGTTTTTCGTGTAAAAGGCAGCAATAATGATAACGTCTGGAATGAACAAGGCGCGGCACTTAAAATCACCATTCTGCCACCGCCTTGGAAAACATGGTGGGCTTATACTTTATATGTTCTCACCATATTGACGATTATTATGAGTTATCATTTGGCGCAAGAACGAAAATTGCGGGAGCAGCAGAAAGAATTAGAGCGCGAAAAGCAAATTGCTATCCAATTAAAAGAGGCGGATAGATTGAAAGATGAATTTTTAGCGAACACTTCCCATGAGCTACGCACTCCCCTTAATGGTATTATTGGCATTGCAGAATCCTTGATGGATGGTGCAGCAGGTACTTTAAGTCAAAAACTGCAATCTAATTTAGTGATGGTTGTGTCGAGTGGTAAACGTTTACTTAATCTCGTCAATGATATTCTGGATTTTTCTAAATTAAAAAAGAAGGAAATTGATTTACAAATCAAAACGATTGATATACGAACCATTGCTGAAGTGGTATTGACACATTCTCAAGGGTTGATTGGTTATAAAAAGGTGCAACTCATCAATGCGATTTCTCCAAAACTACCACTCATCAATGCTGATGAAAATCGTATTCAGCAAATTCTCTACAATCTCGTTGGCAATGCCATTAAGTTTACGGATAGTGGTACCGTAAAAATTTCTGCCGTTGAAAGCGAAGTTAAAGGGAAAAAAGGAAAAGGGAAAAAAGGAAAATCAATTCATCAATCACAATTAGAAATTACGGTTTCCGATACAGGCATCGGCATCCATTCAGAACAACTTGATAGAATCTTTGAGGCTTTTGAACAAGCAGATGGTTCAACAGCACGAATTTATGGTGGAACCGGTTTAGGTTTAGCAGTGACTCAACAATTAATCCATTTACATGATGGGCAAATGCGCGTGAAATCACAACTTGGCGTGGGTTCGCAGTTTACCTTTACTTTGCCCATTGATTCTCATTTATCCATGTTCAGTGAAAAGAGTCATCAGTTATCAACGCTTAGTGAACTGTTATCCGATTCTCAATCCGAAGGTTTCAGGTTAAAGTTTTTCAGAAAGGAACGATCTCAAAAAAAATTACCAGAAACAAATACTTTCCATCATTCTGAAATCATAACTGGAAAATGTGATGATAATTCACGAGATGATGCTAATCATTCACAGAACATTGATGAACCGTTTTCAGTGAACGGTTCACTGGATAATTACCGTTTTACTATTTTGGTTGTGGATGATGAACCTGTGAATCGACAGGTACTTATTAACCATTTGTCATTACAAAACTACATCATTTCTCAAACATCTTCCGGTGCAGAGGCTTTAGCATATCTTAAAAAAGAGCAAAAGCCTGATCTGATATTACTGGATGTGATGATGCCACAAATGAGCGGCTATGAAGTGACAGAAGCGATCCGTAAAACTTATGCTGCTGATGAATTGCCTATCATATTATTAACCGCCAAAAATCAAGTGGCTGATTTAGTCATGGGATTAAAAAGCGGTGCCAATGATTATTTGACTAAACCCGTTTCTAAAACTGAACTGGTTGCTCGTATCAAAACCCATTTGCATATTCTAAAGCTCAAAGCAGAAGCCTTGAACGTTGCAATTAAAAATAAGAAAAAGCTCAAACAACTGTTAGAAGCAATGCCAGTAGGTGTGACAGTGCTTAATGCCAATGGCAAACCCTACTATGTTAATAAAATGGCACAACAACTGCTGTGTAAAATGCCCATTTCGTTTAATTCACTTGACAAAATATCAGAAACGTATCAACTCTACTGTGCGGGAACAAATGAATTATATCCCTCAGAAAAATTAGCCATTGTGCGAGCGTTACGGGGTGAAAGTTCAAGTCTTGACGATATAGAAATTCATCATTTTGATAAAGTGATTCCCATTGAAGTTTGGGGAACCCCAATATTTGATGAGAAGGGCAAGATTACCTGTGCCATGGCGACTTTTCAAGACATCACTGAGCGTAAACAAGCTGAAACCGATAAAATTCGTTTCATCCAGGAACGTGAAGCGAAAAATGTCGCCTTGCAAATGAATAAAAAAATTGAGGAGAAAAACAAGGCGTTAATCAAGGCGATGGCGCAGTTACAAGCGACTCAGCAAGAACTGATCGAATCTGAAAAAATGGCTGCACTCGGTAATCTGGTTGCAGGCGTGGCTCATGAAATAAATACACCGGTTGGTGTGAGTATGACAGCAGCGTCTTATCTTGAATCCACTACCGAAGAAATCGCAAGTTTGTATAAGTCTGGTGACATGAAACGTTCCAATTTAGAACATTATTTGAACAGTGCTTATAAAAGTAGTACGCTGATTTTGAGAAACTTAATTCGTGCCGCAGAATTGACGAAGAGTTTTAAACAAGTCGCCGTTGATCAAGCCAGTGAGGAAGAACGGACTTTTATATTAAAAGATTATCTCAAAGAGATAGTGAAAAGTTTACAACCCAAGTTTAAACATAGCCAGATTCAAATCTCAATTGTCTGTGATGAGAATATTGAATTAGCCAGTTATCCTGGTGTGTTTTATCAAATTATCACTAATTTGATCATTAATTCATTAATACATGGATTCCAAAATGAACCTGAAGGAGAAATAACGATTGAGGGGCGTATTCAAGATAAATACTTGATATTGCATTATTCAGATAATGGAAAGGGCATTACCGCAGAGGTTATCAATAAAATTTTTGAGCCATTTTTTACGACTAACCGTAAAAAAGGAGGAAGCGGTTTAGGATTACATATCACCTATAATCTCGTTACACATAAGCTAAAGGGAACGATTCGTTGTGAAAGTGTTGTGAATCAAGGCACCACTTTTATTATGCAGATTCCGTTTAGCAAGTAGGGTGGGTAGGAGTGAAACGGCACCATACTACTGTTGGAAAATGGTGGGTTTCCACTTCGTTCCTACCCACCCTACATTTACTGATGTTACGCACTATGTT
>JAGLHR010000807.1 GCA_023143415.1 Thiomargarita sp.
CCCTACATTTTCTACATTTTCATTTTCTACATTTTCATTTACCACCAAATGTTTTCTAGTTCCCTTCGAGGCTAAAGTTTTTTTAAAGAAAAAACTTTAGCCTCGAACTCTGTTTGGGAATTCATTCAGGGACGCTCTGCGTCCCGCAACGCAGAGCGTTGCAGAAGGCATTCCCAACGAGGACGTTGGGAACGAGGAACGTTTATTTCCTTTTCGCTATTTAAATACCCAATACTGGCTTCTTTAAAATCAGGATTCATATCCATATCTGTGCCTGCCTGTTCTGTCGCATAAGTCATAATAGCAGCATGAATGTTAGCTTTATCTGATTTTGGTTGGGTAAGGATTTGTTCAATATATGGGTTCATTAGTAACGGAGCGTAGCAGAGATCATTCTTATGACTGACGCACTGAGTACAACGGATTTACAGAATAAAACGGATTAAAAATAAATTCATCGCGTTGGAACGTTTTTTAAAATCCTTTCTAAAATCCGTTGTACTCATTATTCTGATTTTAGAAACCAAGTTTTTTGAAAAAACTTGGTTTCTTGACGCACTCCAGAAAAAAACTAACCTGCCATCCGACGACGATAACGTTTATCGCTTGCCGACAAAAGTCCGCCCAATGCCATCAAGAGTCCGCCTAACCAAATCCAACGAATAAATGGTTTATAATAAACACGCATACTCCACGCGCCTGCTCCCAAATGTTCTCCTAAAGCCACATAAATATCGCGGGTAAATCCCCAGTCAATCGCCGCTTCAGTCATCGGCATGTTTTGGACAGTATAAAGCCGTTTTTCTGGATATAACACTTTGATTTCTTTATCATTTTTTAAAACTTTCACGACACCCTCATCAGCCTTATAGTTAGGACCATCTTTACGTGTTGTCCCTTCAAAAATGAAGGTATATCCCGCGACTTCTAAGGGCTTGTTCGGTTCGATACGCACATCTTTTTCAACGCTAAAGGCATTGGACACAACAACACCAATGACAAATACCGCTACGCCAATATGGGCAATCGTCATCCCATAAAAACTAAGAGATAAGTTGCGTAATTTCTTTGCTTCTCCCTGAGAGGTGCTTTTCACAACCATTTTGTCACGCATCGCTTGCAAACTCGTCAATGTAATCCAAACGGCTACTGCGACACCATGAGAAACAAGTAAACCTGCTTGCCCCATCACTAAAAAAGGCAATAGCAAACCTAATGCAATGCTAATAAGCAGCGTATAGCGTAAACGGATAAATAAAGCTTTGGCTTGATCTGCTTTCCAACGAATGTTCACTCCAACGCCGATTAAAAACATGAGCGGTGCGACAATCCAAAAGAAGACAACGGAAAAGTAGGGAGGGCCGACCGAAATTTTACCCAGATTTAAGGCATCTAAAAAAAGTGGATATAAAGTGCCTAATAATACCGCGCCACAGGCGACAACTAATAGTATATTATTGGTCAATAAGAAAGTTTCTTTTGAGAAGACCTCAAAATGTCCCCCTTTACCCACTGTCGGCGCACGCCATGCGTAGAGTAACAAGGATATAGTGACCACTATCCCAAAAAACATCAGGATAAAAATCCCGCGTTCTGGATCAGTCGCGAAGGCATGTACCGAAGTTAAAACACCAGAACGGACTAAGAATGTCCCCAATAGGCTCAGTGAAAATGCGATGATAGCCAATAGCACTGTCCAGTTTTTAAATGCCCCCCGTTTTTCAGTGACGGCGAGGGAGTGAATCAAAGCGGTGCCAACGAGCCAGGGCGTAAATGAGGCATTTTCAACAGGGTCCCAAAACCACCAGCCACCCCAGCCCAGTTCATAATATGACCACCAACTCCCTAAGACAATACCCGCAGTTAAGAATATCCAAGCAATCAATGTCCAGGGCCTTGACCAGCGTGCCCACGCGCTATCCATATTTCCGCCTAACAGGGCAGCAATGGCAAAACTAAAAGCCACAGAAAATCCCACATAGCCCATATATAACATAGGCGGATGAAATATTAAGCCAGGGTCTTGCAATAGTGGATTCAGATCGCGTCCATCTGCGGGAATCTGAGAAAGAGTATCAAATCGACTAAATGGGTTAGAAGTCAGGAGCATAAAGAGCAAAAAGCCAACTGTGATAAAACCCATCACAGCGATCACTCGCGTTGCTGTCACTTTTGGTAGGCTATGACTAAAGATAACCACAGCAACAGTCCAAATACTTAACATGATAGTCCACAAAAGCATAGAACCTTCATGTCCACCCCAAACACTCACGACGCGATAGACAAGGGGCAATGTACTATTGGAATGACCCGCAACATAAAGTACGGAAAAGTCATTATTCACAAAAGCATAAGTCAAACAGGCATAAGCGATACTCATAAAAAATAATTGCCCTACCGCAGCAGGACGTGCAACCGCCATCCAGTTAGGAATACCACGCGCTGCACCAATCAGCGGGAATACCGTTTGTATCAAAGCCAAACTCATGGCTAAAATTAAAGCAAAATGTCCAATTTCAGGAATCATATTATTCATTCGTTGTACTCGTTGTACTTGTTGTACTCGTTTCTTCAGCCTTTTTTAACGCATCAGCCACTTCAGGTGGCATATAATTTTCATCGTGTTTAGCTAACACCTCATCTGCTAAAAACGTATTTCCTTCTTGCATCTGCCCTATCGCCACAATGCCCTGCCCTTCACGAAATAAATCAGGCAATATACCAATATATTCCACAGGTATCGTATGCGCGTAATCAGTGACGCTAAATTTCACATGAAGACTATCAGAAGCGCGTTCTACACTCCCTTTAGTCACCATACCACCAACACGAATCACCCTATCCATCGGAGCCTCACCCGCCATCACTTGAGTTGGGCTAAAAAAATAGAGCATATTTTCATTAAAAGCAATAACAGCTAACGTGACAGTGATACCAATACCAACAACCATCAATAACACAATAGCCAGACGTTTTTTATGCTTTTGATTTATAGTTATCACGTTCTTTTCTCCGTAATTTACGAGCCAATGTACGCAATAGTGTACGCTCTTGATTATAAGGAATGATGAGGTTAGCAAGAAGAACGATCAGGGTTAGACCATAGCTCGTCCAAATGTAAAAGGCGTAACCGCCCATATAAAAAAATTCTTTCATCGCTTTTTGAACAGGATTAAACGGATTAAGAGGTTAACAGGATTAAAATAAGTTATGTTTATTGAGAATTGAAATTTTAAGTATAATGGATTTTGTTAAAAAAAGGTAACTACTCAGGGCAACCATAAAGGATTGCCCCTACAATTCAGGGCAACCATAAAGGATTGCCCCTACAACTAGATTCTTATGAAGACTGACGAAAATATTATGATGTAGGGGCAATCCCTTGTGGTTGCCCTGAGTAGTTACAAAAAAAATCAATTGAGGCTTTTATGAAATTATCAATTAGCCAACAAGGTGTTGCCTTAATCACTGCATTATTAGTCGTTGCCCTAGCAACTATTGCAGCAGTGGCGATGACAACGCGACAACAATTAGATATTCATCGCACTGCTAATATCATCAACGGAGAGCAAGCGTATATATATGCGTTAGGAGGAGAAAGTTGGATTAAACAGATTTTACTACGCGATAATAACAAAACTGATAGCGTTCATGATCTGTGGGCAATGCCCATGCCGCCACTCGCTATTCCAGGCGGCTCTGTTCAAGGGCAAGTTGAAGATTTACAAAGCCGTTTTAATTTAAATAACCTAGTAAAAGAGGGGCAAGCCAGCCCAGAAGATATTATCCTTTTTGAACATTTACTCCGTACTTTAAAATTATCCCCTGCACTGGCTCAAGTGGTGGTGGATTGGATAGATAGCGATATGGAAGCCAAAATCCCTAATGGGGCTGAAGATGATATTTACCTCAGTCAAACACCTGCCTATCGTACATCAAATACGTTATTTAGTAGCCCTACAGAAATACGTTTATTAGCAGGATTTGATAATAAGAATTATCAAATATTATTACCTTATATCACTACATTACCAGATCGTACTCCTATTAATGTCAATACTGCGCCATTACCTGTATTAATGGCATTAGCCGAAGGCTTAAATGAAACAGATGTAACTGCACTTATCGCAGACAGAGAGAAAAAACCTTTTGAGTCTGTTCAAGATTTTCTCATCCATGACGCTTTAGCAGGGCTTGAAATTAAGGGGAATTATCTTTCTATATCAAGCACTTATTTTCTATTTAAGGCAGAAGTCCAAATTGATAAGGTGCGAACAGAATTAAACAGCGTTTTGCACAGATTATCTGATAAAGTGACTGTTGTGACGCGAAGTCGATGAGAAGAAGTTTAAGAAATCCGATTTTTGAGCGGCGAAACGATATTTAAGAAATTCTGATTCAGAAAAAAAAATCGGTTCGAGGCTAAAGTTTTTTTTAAAGAAAAAACTTTAGCCTCGAATTCTTAATCTAAACTTGAATATGACAACTATGAAAAATATCAATCAACCTCAAAAGCGTTCAATTTCGGTTTTAGTCAGGGCGGAAGGAATTTCTTCTGAAAATACGGATAATGTACGCCAAGCTATTGTAATCTTATTAAATAGTCACCCGAAAATTTTTGAAGGGAAAAAATCACCTCAAGAAATTTTGCACCTGCTTGGTTTTCATCCTCCCAAAAACCCAAAAACCCAAACTGGGAGATGGGCAAGAATGGTAGAACGTTCAAAGAAAATCAGAATGAGTCCAGAAGCGACACAAATAATGGAAGAAGCCTGTCAACAATTTAGAGAGGAATTTGCCTTTAATCATGAACTTGATGAAAAAAAATAGAAAATTCTTGTTCGACACCAATGCGCTCAGTTCTTTTACCCGCGAGAGTAATGATGGTTATCATGCTATTTCCTCAAAGGTCGCTTCTTTGAATAATAGTGATGAACTTTATGTCTCGATCCTAAGTCTCTATGAAATGGAATATGGAGTAATACACACAAAAAATCAAGAGATAATTAAAGAAATGAGACTGGCTATCCAATTTGTAAAGGATGAATTTCAAATAGTTCCTCTTACAGATAGTGGAGCAAAAATTTTTGCCGAACTAAAAGAACAATATCGAGAGAAAAAAAATATTGGGAAAAAAGCCCTTATTAAACATAATGTTGATTTGATGATTATTGCGACGGCTATAGAAATAGAAGCCGTCTTGATAACAAATGACACTAAAGATGCAATCCCAATAATTATTAAAGCTTGTCGTTCTGACTTTGAATGGGAAGATTGGACAAAGGATTTTTGATGATAAGTGTAGCCATGTAGGGTGGGCAATGTCTGTTGCCCACCATTTTTTAATGAGGAAGGTGGGCAAATAAAAAGACATTTGCCCACCCTACATGACTACTGATTTAAACATTGAGTAAAAAAAATTATGTCTAAAAATGCAAAGAAAAGACAATCTGCTAAAAAAAAGCCCGTTTCTTCAATTCAATCCAAAACCTTAATCGTTTCTAAGCTACTTCAACAGGCTCAACAATACCAAAAAGTGGGTGAATGGCAAAAAGCTGAGGCTCTGTATTATCAACTATTGCAGAAAAACCCGAATCATCGCAAGGCTTTAGATTTTTATCGGCAACTCGGTTCTGCTCTTAAAAATAAAGGGAAAGTCGCCGAAGCGATTGCCTGTTATCAACGCGCCCTTTCACTCAATCCTAATGATGCTGAAATGCAAAACAGTTTAGGCTCCATATTGGGTTCACAGGGCAAATTGGAATTAGCGAAAGATTGTTTCCAAAAAGCGGTTGCTTTAAAAAAGAATTTTGCTCAAGCGCATTATAATTTGGGCATGACGCTTAATGGAGTAAAGCAATTTGCTGAAGCGATTACCTCTTTTAAAACAGCGATTTCCATTAATCCCAAGATTACAGATGCATATATCAATTTAGGTAATGCACTCTATGCAGAAGAGAAGTTCAGCGATGCAGCGGATTCTTATCAAAAAGCAATTACCTTAAAACCCAATTATGCGATAGCGCATAATAATTTAGGGGTTGCACTCAAAAAGCGGGAAAAAATGACGGAGGCGATTGCCTCTTTTCAACAAGCGATTGCTTTAAACCCAAACTATCTTGAGGCACATAATTACCTGGGTACGACATTCACTGAACAAAGTGAATTTGAAAAAGCAGAAGCGTGTTTCAAAACAGCGATTTCTATTAATCCTAATCATGCCGATGCGTATATCAACTTAGGTAATGCATTCAGCGCGAGAGAAAAATATAGCGAAGCCGCTACTTTTTATCAAAAAGCGATTGCCTTAAATCCTATTAATTATGCAGCTGAAGCGCATAATAATTTAGGGGTGGCACTCAAAAAGCGGGATAAAATAAGGGAAGCTTTTGACTCTTTTCAACAGGCACTGGCTTTAAATCCCAACTATGCTGACGCGCATCTTAACTTGGGCGAACTATTTGAAACGCAAAACGATCTGATGACAGCTATTACCTGTTATCAACGCGCTTTGGCTTTAGAAGCTAATAATGTTGATGTACATAGTAAATTAGGCAATGCTTTTAAAAATATAGCCATGATTAACGAAGCCATTACACATTACAAACGTGCTTTGGAAATCGAACCGACTGAGTGGAAAAATCATAACAATCTCTTATTCGTATTGAATTATTCCCTTGACTATGAGCAAGTGGCGATATTCTCAGAACACAAACGGTTCAATGAACAACATGCCATGCCCTTAGCGGCTTTAATGAAAACTCATCTTAATGATCGCCATTTTTCACGACGCTTAAAGATAGGGTATGTTTCTGCTGATTTCAGACAACATTCAGTCGCCTTTTTCATAAGGGAAGTCTTGGCACACCATAACCATGAACAGTTTGAAATTGTTTGTTACCTAAATCCTGCAAGTAAAACT
>JAGLHR010000808.1 GCA_023143415.1 Thiomargarita sp.
TTTCCAAGTCTTTACCAAAAACCACCCGATTCGGTTTAGACCTGACAGGTTTCCAAAACCTGTCAGTAATTGTAGGGTGGGCAATGTCTTTTTATTGCCCACCTTCTTTTACGCGGTTTTGGTGGGCAAAAAAAACACGTTGCCCACCCTACTACTTTTCATTTTGTACAAAACAACGATGATGTCATTAATATTAGCCGTCTCAGGCAATTGTGAAATCGCGGAGATTGCAGATTGTTTTAATGTTTCCATTATCAAATCCTCTTCAATAGATAAGATGTTGATTTTCTGGTTCCCACGCGCCAGCGTCAATGCCATTAAGTTAAGCCAGGGCGAACACGCAGGTTCGCCCCTACAAGCACAGAATACGCGGGTTTTTGTAGGGCAGTTCTGTGTGTCTGCCCTTAACTTAATGGCATTGACGCGCCAGCGTGGGAACGAGAAATCCAGGACGACTTAGGGCAAATAAATATCGAAATCATAGAGTTCTTGCATTAGTACAGCATAAGAAGGAATGAGGTGCTGACGTTCTGCTCGTTTAATGATGTCTGTTGTAAAAGAGGGTATCAATCCTAAATCATTTGCTTCTTTTCTGGCTCTTTTATCATCAATGAGCAAAATATTTGGCTGTTTTTCAATGGCTAAATTAAGAACACCGCATTCTCCTTTACCTAATTTTCTGGAAAATTTATGATCAATCGTTGGAGTCACAACTTCTATAAAGTCATTAATGGCATTTAAAATACCCTCTTTTTGAATAGGCACATTACATTCTAACGTCGTTTCTCTATAGACAGAATCAGGAATATAGATATGTCCAAATAGCGTCTTTAAAATGTCTAAACGTTGCACTTGGCTTAATGCCAAAAGAGGGCTTGAGTTGGAAATAACAATCATTGTTGTGTTCGAACCTCGATCATTATTTTTTCAAAGTGTTGATAACTTTTTTCGAGTTCCTTTGGACTGGCATTAATAAACGGTAATCCTTTTTTACCTAATCGGTTAAACAATTCGCTATACGTGATTCCAAGCAATTCGGCTGTTCTACCCAGACTTATATTTCCTCGTTGACGTTGGGCGATGATGAAATCTTCATATAGGGCTTGACGAATTTCATTGATTCCATTGAAATTTATCAATATTTCTTCAGGGAGTTCTAAGGTAATTGTTGTCATTATGATACCTATTAAATTGTTCAAATATCAATTTTTTTAACCGGATTATTCTATAATCACTCAAAAGTAATCCGGTGCATCCTATCAATTCTTTGAACAAGATGGGGATTCTAGGATAATCAGGATTAAACCTAAGAATAATCCTGTGCATCCCATCAATCCGTTCAATCCTGTTCAAAGCCCCTCATCCCCAAAAACCATATTCGCATCCAATTCCCTCGCTTGGGCGAATTTGGCTTTGGCTTCTTCTGTTTTGCCTTCTTCAAGTAATTCTCTAGCTTGTTTAGTTAATTCAATTGCGCCAAGGGTGTCTTTAGGTCAGTCATGGCAGGGTTTTTCGTGAGGTTGCCCTTATGTTGTTGCCATTCTTGTTGACTGAAATGACGATTGACTACCTCGCTTTGTTTTTCTCAAGTAGCATCAGCAATGGTGGTAAAAATAGAAAATCAACAATGAGTGCTAAGGCAATGGTAATGGCTGTCATTAATCCCATATCTGCATTTAACTGGAAAGGGGATAGAGATAAAACTGCAAAACCGGCTACTAACACTAACGTCGTTATCCACAAAGCCATACCGACTGTTTTAAAGGCATATAATACGGCTTCGGTTGATGATAATTTTTGTTCACGATAAGCTCGAAGGTATTTACTCAAAAAATGAATAGAATAATCTACGACGATACCTAATGTCATTCCCATAACGACAGATAAGCCTAATCCAACTTGACCGACAAAAAATCCCCATAAGCCAAAAGCCATTCCGGCTGGCAATAAATTAGGTATTAGGCTGATTAACCCATATTTAAATGAACGTAGTGCAATGATAAGAATGACAGAAATCAACACCAGGGCAAATGTCGTACCGATTAACATGCGTGGTAAGTTGCGAGAACCAATATGGGTAAACATCATGGCAGTACTTGCACCAGCTACTGGCATGAACCCATTTTTTTGCAACCATTGTTGTGCTCGCTTCTCTAAAGCTAACATTTCGTTAGTAGAAATGGTTTTGAGTATAACCGTTAAACGGGTCGCTGATTTATCGATGTTGATTTGATTATTGATGTCCAAACCATAAGGCAATGACATTTCATACAGTAATAGATATTGAGCCGCTAAATCACGTCGCTCTGGTAATCGATAATAGCTTTGATCATCGCCGTGCATGTTTTTATTGAGCCGTTTGAAAACATCGGTAATAGTAGTCACATGTATCACTTCTGGTTGTTGTTGATACCATTGAGCAAAGTTTGCCAGTTTGCGTAAGAATATCGGATCGGTAATTCCTTGAGATTCACCCGCATTTATAGAGTAATTAATATCATATAAACCCGTTAAATTCTCCGTCGCAAAATCGGTGGCACGACGAAAGTCAAAACTTTCATCAAAATAGTTGGCAAAGACATCATTGAGTTCGTTACGTGGTATCAAAATGAGGAGAAATACAATAATACTTGCCATGCCCCACATTAGCACACGCCGTTTAGCAACTACAAATTCGCCAAAACGTTCCATTGGGTGAAGCGTGCTTCTAGGTTTAGTTCGCACGGGTAATACTGCCATCATAGCGGGTAAAAAGCTAACAGACAGAATAAATGCAATGGTGACACCTATGGCAACAATATTGCCCAAATCACGAAAAGGGGGAACATCACTGGCGTTCAAACTCAAAAAGCCAATAGCTGTGGTTAAACTGGTCAAAAAAATCGGTTGAAAGTTGAGGCGTAAACTTTCTATGATGGCTTCCCACTTGTTACGAACACGCATTTCATATAGCATAGTTACCAAAAAATGAACGCTATCCGCTATCGCTAAAGTCAGAATAATAGTGGGTGCTGTGGCAGAGGGTGGGGTTAGAGTTATACCCAACCAACCGGCTATTCCCATCGTCACAATAATGGAAAGGAAAATGATGAGTACCGTAGTGAAAGTCCCAGAAAAACTACGTAATAGCAATCCTAATAGGACAATAATCACCAAAAACATCGCTGGTACAAAAGTGGTCATATCTCCAAGCGTTGATTCTGGAAAAGTGTTATTAAACATCACGATGCCAGTAAGATGTACTGTAAGATGTGGATAACGAGAGCTGACTTGATTGGCTAAGTCACGCACAAAAGCAGCCACTTCTGGCACTTCGGTTTCTGGATGCAAACCCGGCAATTGAACAATGATATTAATACCAGTGACGTATGCAGTGGGTGAAATCAGTTTATTGACTAACAACGGCTCTTTAAGCGCAATTTCCTTAACGCGAGCCAATTCTTCAGCGGACAAACTTTTTGCTTCTGTAATTAAATCTTTAACGACAAGATCATCACCATCTGCATAAGTATGTTGGAAATTAGAAATGGAATCTACACGAATAGAATAAGGAACTTGCCACGCTTCATTGGTAAGCCATTCCACAGCCTCCAACGTTTGTGGGGTAAATATTTTTCCCTCTTTGGGTGCTAAGATAAACAAAACGTTGTCACTTTTAGTATAAGTGTTTTGCAATTCTTCAAAAGCGGCAAGCTGAGGATTATCTTCACTGAACAATACACGGTAGTCAGTGTCGAATATCAATAAACGCATACCGCTACCTAAAACAGCAACTAGCACCAACGTTGCCAAGATAATAAAATAACGCCAACGAATTACCCAATTAGCATAGTGTTTAATCATTTTTTTATTCTCCGTCATTAAATAAATATCGTTACTCAGGGCAACCACAAGGGATTGCCCCTACATCAGAATATTTCCGTCAGTCTTCATAAGAATATTGTTGTAGGGGCAATCCTTTATGGTTGCCCTGATTCGTTACTAAATATCGAACTTTATCGCAGTTTTCATCTAGCTACTCACGCAATTGCCATAACAAATCAAGGTATCATGAGCAACATCTGTCACAGATTACACTTCAACAGGCTGACGTGTCAAGAAAATTCGACTACCCGAATTGCGGGTTAAAGGTTGTTGTACCGATTTCTTTAAATTTTTCTGAATAAAATCAGCGAGGGCATAATTATCGACTGTACGTTCAGCATCCAGTAATTGTAGGGTGGGCAATGTCTTTTTATTGCCCACCTTCTTTTACGCGGTTTTGGTGGGCAACAAAAACACGTTGCCCACCCTACTATACTAAGGTATTATTTAGTCGCAGGCTATTTTAATCCATTCGTCAAAAGTCGCCTGCCATAAGGATTATTCCAAATTCCATCTCGCCGCAATTTCTTGTATAAGAAAAGGTAAATTAGGGGCTATAAATGTTAAATCAAAAGTTGGGATACGATGGTGTTTAATGTCTGGATGAACATGTTTATGGTGAGGATGAGTTATTGCCAATGTTGGATCATGAGGATGAGGAAAAGAATCATACCAATATTCTTTATCCTTGTTCGCATAAGAAGCGCGACAATAGTCTTTTGCCGGTACTATTTCATCATAAGAAACAGGGCAACGTGATACTTCATAACTATAACCTTCAATTACGCCCAATTCAAAGTTAAGAAATTCTTGCACACAAAGCACTAGATTATCAGCAAAAATAACCATCCCAACACATTTGCCTATTTGGGTTCCCAATGGAATGTAAACCAAAGAAGAATGTTTAATAAAGGGATAGTTATTTGGCAAATGATAAATAAAAACTTCGTATTCAGACGGTAACGCGAGTGGATTGTTCATATTGAGACATCACTGTGGTTTTAATTGAAATAGCAATGGGTTGGCGAGTGACTAATTGTTGATATTTTTCATTCAAACTCAGCCACATTTTATACAAAGATAACCATTCAATGAATTCCATACGGTACTCATCCAGTGCGTCGTATTCTTCTAATTCACCGGCAGTAATGGCTTGGTAAAATTCCGGTGATTTAACGCCAAATTTCTGTTCAAAGTCACTTAACTCTACATTAAGTTTAGACATATCGTGAATCAATTCTGCGAGTTTCATCAATGATTTCTCCTAATCAATAGTAAAAATAATCCTGTCAATCCTTTACTTGTCTGAATCAGAATTGACAGGATTTTAGAATTTTCAAAATAAAAAACGTTAGAATAAATAGGTTTCATTCTGTTAATTCTTAAATTCTGAAAATTCTGATTCAGACATAATTTAATCCTGTCGGCTTCATTAAATCAATCCTGTTCAAAGCCCCTCGTCACCAAAAACCACTTTCGCATCCAATTTTCTCGCTTTGGCGAATTTGGCTTTGGCTTCTTCTGTTTTGCCTTCTTCAAGTAATTCTCTAGCTTGTTTAGTTAATTCAATTGCGCCAAGGGTGTTTATCTCATTTTCTCCAAAAGCGACATTCGCATCCCATTCCCTCGCTTGGGCGAATTTGGCTTTGGCTTGTTCAGAAGAATGACAGACGAACGGTTCGCCGAGAGGTTGTCTCGTTTTAACGTCCCACAATCTGCTACTTGATTTGTGATCATAAGTGATCACGATTCAATTTGCGATTCATCCAAGCTGGTTGCTTACTGAAAATATTTCCAGAAACAGAGCCGTCTTGTCCCCGCACGTCAATTTCCGGTTAGCCCCCGGTATTTTAAATCAACTCATTATGCGAGAAGACGTATGCCTTCTCGTTCAATATTGATGGCGGCGTTCAAATCGCGGTCAGCTTTCAAATCACATTTCTCACAGTGATAAGTTCAGATAGTTTGAGTTGTTCTTTTTTGTGACCACAGTTTGAACAAGTTTTTGAAGAAGGAAACCATTTTGAAACGGTTGAAATCCAATTTCCAAAAAGAGTCGCTTTGTACTTCAGTTGCCATTTAAACTCATAAAAACCCATGTCGCTTATTGCCTTTGCCAGTCTGTGGTTTTTTAACATTCCTTTGACGTTCAAATCCTCAATGCAAACTACCTTGAAACCTTGACAAAGGTAATGGGTTAATTTATGCAAACCATCCTGACGAATACAACGGATACGGTAATGAAGCCTTGATATTTTTAACTTCTGTCTCTCATAACGTTTTGAACCTTTAGAGCACTTTGATTGCTTGCGCTGTAAACGTGCTAAACGATGAGTTAGCTTATTCAAAGGTTTCCGACCTTCTATTGTTTCCCCATTGGAAAGAGTCGCCAAGTTTTTAATACCCAAATCAACACCGACGGCATCAGCTTGGTTTTCACTGACTTTAACTGGCGTTGTTTCCATTTGGACAGTCAAACTGACAAACCACTTATCAGCTATGCGAGAAACGGTTGCCGACAAAATCTTTCCAGAAAAACGAAGAGACTCGGTTAATTTGACCCAGCCTAACTTAGGAATCTTGATCCTGTTTTCAGAAAGTTTAAATTGTTCATTGGAAAGGTAGAATGAATCGTTTCTACCTTTCTTCTTAAAACGTGGGTATCCAGCAACGTGTTTAAAAAAACGTTTGAATGCACTGCCTAAATCACTAAAAGCTTGTTCAGCCGCGCATTTTGTCACATTAAATACCCAAGGAAAATCAACCGGTTTAATCGCATTAAACACTTTCTTAATTTCAAGAGCGGTTGGCTTTAAACCCGCCTCATATTGTCGCTTCCATTCAGCTAAACCCCAGTTATAAGCAAAGCGAGATGTTCCACAAGCTTGCCTAAAATACTGTTCCTGTTTAACCGTTGAATTTTTTATCTGTATCTTGTGACTTAATACAAGCATATTTAATTCACTTCTTATAGGAACGCCATAGTTTTGTTCCGTGTCGAATACAAAAAAAGTTGATTTTAAGTATTTGATTTATTTCATCATGATAACAATTCGATCAAATTCTTGTTCTATAGATAAACTGCGAAACAATTTTGATATAACATCATTTAGTCCAGAAGGAGACGGAGATGGTTTTTCAAGAACGAGATAAGGAGAATTAACCTTGCTAACCAGAATCGTTTCCCCCTCATTCAATAAAACCCGAATTTCACAATTTTCTTTTATTACCTTCAATTCATCAGCGTAATAAATTGGCATAAAGATATATAATGGTAACTTTTGATTACCTCTGGACAATTTAAAAGCATCATTTGAACAAGTCAAAACCTCTATAAAACCAACAGCTTCCTTTTCAATTTTTCCCAATTTATATTCTGCCAGGGCAAGATTCTTTTGTTCAAATCTTACACCTTCAGTATCATTCAGTGTATCACGAATTTCCATCGCCTGTTTAAAAGACTCCACTGCCAGTTCGGAATTGAGTTCCATGTATATCGTTCCACAACTAGAAAGACTGTTGGCTTGTACCTTATAATCATTGATATGCCTGGCAATTTTCAGGGCTTTTTGATAATTATTTAGGGCTGGTTGATATTGCTTTGCTTTTTCTTCTAATGCGCCTTGATACATTAATTCCATTATTTCAGTCTGTTGTTTTGCTATTTCCCACTGCCACCATCCAAATATCCCCGATACTAGCGATACTATCAATAACAGCACTAAACCAAAAGTCACTACTTTTTTATTCCGAGATAGCCTTTGTTTTTCTTGCACACTGGCTTGAATAAATTTTAGTTCCTTTTTAGGCAATTTATCAGCCTGTTTTTTGCTTTGTTCTTCTGATTGCAACAACTTGACACCACGCAATAATTCATCTTTCTTACGCCCCACTTGCTCCCATATCTCCATATCCTTGTGCAACGTATCTTTCCATCTTTTAAATTCCCGATTTTCATCAATCCATTGCCGCAACTGACCCCAATGCCGAATCAAAGCCTCATGCGCTACATCGATCACCGTCTCGAAGGATTGCTTATCGCTTCTACTCCCCAACGCATCCACAACGATTAACCGTGCCGTAGCCAACTTATCCAATACCTGATCGATTAAACCTGCCGAATATTGCGCTGTCACCAAATACTTTTTCAAAACCTGCTTACGAGTAGTATTTTCCGGGCTTTCCCCTAACTGCGTCAATTCCAAAAATATCCATTGCGCGACAGGTTGCTCTGCTGCTGTCAAAGCGGCATACGCCCTATCCGCACTTTTCTGCAAAGTCCCCTGCACTCCACCCAAACGCATATACGCCGCCAAAGTCAAACAATTCAACTGACGATGTTCACACAGCTCCGTCAGCGTATATTCCAATAAGGGCAAACTCGCTGGACCTTCTACCTCTTTGAGCATCGCCGTGATTAATTCCACCTCAATGTCCAAACCCACTTTTTTAGCAGGTTGACTAATGGCAGCCTCTAATTCCGTTTCATTCATGGGCGTGACAGTCACTTGATGGGCATCAATATAACGGGTCAAGCCCGCATAATCCTGTTCCGCACATTTGCCCCAAAAATCCGCCCGCATGGTGATCACCAAACAAAACGGAGACATTGGTGCTTCTGGCGACGGCAAACAACCCAATATGCACTCAAAAAATTGCTGTCGCTCTGTGCGTTCACAGCGCGTAAAAAATTCTTCAAATTGATCAATGACTAACAGGACACGCGGCGCATCCACTGCATCCAGCCATTGTTGAAAACCCGTCGCGCCCTTTTTTAATAAATACTGAACACCCTCAAACTCTTTTATCCGCGCCGCACCTGACAGTTCTGGCGGCACTAACACCTGTGCTAAATTATCCAAGGGCGTTTGCTCACCTTCACGAGGGGTAAAGGGCTTACAAATCCGCCATTGACGACTTTCCCCCAATTTTTTCCCCAGTTTTAACTGATGTAACAAGCCAGCGCGTATCACCGAGGATTTACCACTGCCAGACACGCCAAGCACTGCCAAAAAATTGCCCAATCGGACTTTTTCAATTAATTCATCTGTTAAGCTATCCCGTCCATAAAAATATTGGGCATCTGCCTCGTCAAAAAAACGTAAGCCCTTATATGGACATTTGCCACTGAGTTTGGCAGTCTCCACTTCAACCTGCTTATGCGTCAAGAAAATTCGACTACCCGAATTGCGGGTTAAAGGTTGTTGTACCGATTTCTTTAAATTTTTCTGAATAAAATCAGCGAGGGCATAATTATCGACTGTACGTTCAGCATCCAGCCCTTGCAATAAAACCTCAGTCAATACGCCATGCTTGCCAGATGCACTTTCATAAGCCTCCTCATATTCACGCGACGCGGCAATAAAACAACGTCCATCGCCATCGCTTCTATTACCTGGATCAGCATCGTCAAAATTAAGCAATTCGCCACTAAAACAACAATCTAACCATACAACTTGTTGTTTTATATTGCTTTTTTGCAATAATTTCTTCAACCATTCTAATGACAATCCCCAATGATAACGCTTGGGATTGGTATCACTCGTGGCTAAATAACCTTCTGCAATACCAGCAACCACGTTTCGCAAGCCATGCCCTGCAAAAAATAACATTCGAGGTTTTAGTTTTTCTTCAAAAAACTAAAACCTCGAATGCCGTCTCTGGCAAATTATCTGTTTCTGGATTAAAAAGCTGAACAATCGCCTGTTGTAATTGTTCAAACCCGACAATACCAGAATGGTCAATACAAAGTTTCCCCTCTTTTTCAACACAGGGCAAACGCTTTACCCGAAAATCGCCTTTGGTTTCCAGTAATTGGGCAATCGCCTCAGCATCGTTAGCGGGCTTATTCAGATCATTTAAATTGGTATATTCATTAATACCAATGACAAGTGCGTCTCTGCTCATGATGGATTATGTGTATGTGTTGAGTACAACGGATTTAGGAAATAGGGTGCATTTCTGTTTTCCCGCCATCAAAAAAAAACGGGAACTACAAGGATTGTATATAAGAAAGGATTACAAGAAAAGAATTTAATCAATATAGAAAACTCAAAAATGTCAGTGTTTAATATAAATTCATATCGTTCACTAATCTGTTTATAAATCCTTTCTTATATACAATCCTTGTAGTTAACGTTTTTAATCTCTTCTTGTTTCCAACCTTGTAGTTATTGTTCTGGTACGTTTATAGATGTGCAAAATATCGTAGGGGCATTCGAGGCGAAAGTTTTTCTTCAAAAAAAAACGAGAAAAAATCCGTTTATTCCGTTAATCCACCGTACTCATATTTTTAAAATTATATACAAAATCAACTATTTACAGATTTTTTCTGTACAAAGTTAAATGAACGCATTAAAAAAATTCGTTGTTAAATCTGTTATACTTTACACCATCATAATTTGCTATAGACGTTCAGATAATTAATCTAAACCTCTATAAAACCTCGAAATGATATCCTTTGATATAAAAAAATGCGATAATATTACTCAACCAGGAGTAAAAATCATGAGCGAAGTAATTGACTTTGAAGAAGATATTCTTGAAGAGGCGGAGATGGGATCATTATACCATAGTACGACACAAGCTCGGATAACCACTTTACTTGGCTCTGAAGAGCGATTCCAAGTCATGGTTGAGTTGAGTTTGGATGCCAGCCAAATTGATTTAAACCAATTTGGAGTTAAAGCTAAAGATGAGCTTAAACCCGACATAAGTGTCTATATAAAACAATTGCCTACACAAACGGGGAAAAAATTAAAACTTGATACTGATATTATGAAAGTGGCAAAAATGCCGGTATTGGCAATTGAAATTCTTTCACCAAGTCAAACTATTAATGAGCTTCTCAGAAAAATTGAAGCCCTTTTTGCACTTGGCATAAAATCATGTTGGTTGGTTATTCCTGCATTGGAGGAAATTAGGGTTTATGGGCAGGATTTTGCTTGCAAAACCTTTGAGACACAGCGAGATACTGATGTTATCGACGATGCGTTGGATATTTCTCTACCAATCCAAAAAATTTTTGAAGATTTTGAGTGGTAAAAAAAGATGAGTGGGGGCTTGCAATATTGGTGGGAAAAAAATATTATTAATGCGCCAATAAAAAATCCTTTGGCGAAGGTATTAACTTTATACATAACACTCGAACATCGCCAGTTTTCTCGTTTTTGAGGTTTTTGTTTTTCTTCAAAAAACAAAAACCTCGAAAACGAGAAAACATGATGATCGAGTTTAAGAAATCCGATTTTTGAAAAAAAATCGGATTTCTAAG
>JAGLHR010000809.1 GCA_023143415.1 Thiomargarita sp.
TTTGGTATCCAACATCAACTTTGTCAGTCCGCACAAAGCTAAAGCGTTGTACTCCAATAACAAAGCTAAAGCGTTGTACTCCATTTTCAAAAAAAATTCAACTCTTAATTCGCATTCACCATTAAACATTCACCATTATAACAAATGCGAAACCAGTCCATCCGCCAATTTCGGTTCAAACCAAGTCGATTTCGGCGGCATAATCTGCTCTGCATCTGCGACAGCCATCAAAGCCGACATACTGGTGGGGAAAAGAGCAAAAGCTACCGCCATTTCTCCACTATTAACCCGTTTCTCTAACTCACTCAATCCACGAATACCGCCCACAAAATCAATACGCTTATCCCTGCGCGGATCAGTAATACCTAATATTGGTGCAAGAAGATGATCAGTTAATAAATTCACATCCAAACTGGCAACAGGATCATTGCTAGGTATTTTGTTAGAATGTATCTCTAATTGATACCATTGTCCTTGAAAAAACAGTCCAAATTCACCGCTCTGTTGCGGTTTAAAAGCCTCTTGACTATAATTAATGTCAAAATATTGGGCTACACGCTCCAAAAATGTTGAAGCAGTCAAACCATTCAAATCTTTAACCACGCGATTATAATCAAGAATTTGCATTTGATTATCCGGAAAAATGACGCTGAGAAAGTAATTATAAGCCTCATCGCCAGTATGCTCAGGATTATTAGTACGTCGCTTATCAGCCACTCGTGACGCAGCAGCAGATCGATGATGCCCATCGGCAATGTAAAGACAATCCAACCCATCAAAAGTACTTGTAATCGTCTGCATCACTTGAGGATCATTAACGATCCATAGCCGATGAATAACACCATCATCCGCCGTCAAATGCACAGAAGGCGATTCTGCTGTAAGCCTTTTGACAAGTGTATCTATGACAGCTTGATGTTTATAAGTTAAAAAAACGGGTCCGGTTTGTGCGTTAAGCGCATCAATTTGACAAACCCGATCATTTTCCTTATCAGGGCGAGTTAATTCGTGTTTACGAATGCGATTATTGTTATAATCAACCACATTAGCCACGGCGACTAATCCAACTTGTTCATGATCGCCCATTGTTAAACTATATAAATAGTAAAGGGGAAGTATATCTTGTTGAAGAATGCTGGCATTAAGCATTTTTTGTAAATTATCTGCGCCCTTGGCATAGACAGCCTCACTATATGGATCAGTGTCAGGCGGTAAATCAATTTCAGGCTTTGAAATATGCAAAAAACACCAAGGACGATTTTTTGCATATAAACGTGCTTCTTGACTATTCAAAACATCATAAGGCGGCGCAATCACCTCAGCGGCATATTCAGGGCGGGAACGTAAGCCCGCAAAGGGACGAATTAATGGCATTAAAAACTCCTTTGTTGTTCGCCAAAGGATTTTTGATTTTTTAATTGGCGAAGGTATTATTTTTAAGGAATCGGCTTCCTAAACAACGCGATGGGTATAGAGCCTGAAAAAAACTTCAGCCTCAATACCCGTTCTTTTTTCACTTTTCATTATCCATTTATTTCATTTATTTATTATGCGTGTTTTAGATCCCATTTTAAGAAAAAGACTTAGCTTTAACGAAGAACAGCCTTTTGTTAACGTTTTTTCTATACTCATTGGCTTAATTCTTGGTATTTTAGGAACAACAACCTATTTTCTTAGTACTCAAAATCAAACTGTCAAAAGCGGAATGCAAACCGTTGATGTTCCCACAAAAGCCATCTCCTCTACAGTCATTGTACAGGAGACGGAATCAAAAAAACCACCAGTTCCATCAGATATGGTATCAGATACCTCATCAGACACACCTAGCTTGCCAAAAACGCCAAAAGCGCAACCTGAATCGGTAGTTGTTACGCCGTCTATCACGACTAGGCCCCTTGAGCCATCGCCTAAGTCAGCAGAAGAGTTGTTAGCTCAAGCGAAAAAGCAAATTGCGAAAAAGCGATTCACATCACCTCTTGGTAATAATGCTTATGAGACTTACCGTCACTTATTACAAAAAGCCCCTAAAGAGGCGCAACCCATATTAGACGAGATTGTCACCTGGTATTTCGAGCAAGGTCAGAAATACCTCAAGAGAAGAAGGATTACGACTCCCAAAAAACGGGGTAATGCTTACAGCATGTACAAAAAAATAGATGAGATTGCACCCCAGCATGAGAAGACAGCAATTCTGTTGACTGAAATTATCATCGCATTCAAAAAACGAGCGAAACAACAAGTCGAAAAAGATCAATTAACAAATCCAATAGGCAATAATGCCTATTTCACCTATCAAGAATTGCAAGATATTGCGCCCACTCATCGATACACACAAGCTTTAGTCAAAACGCTTGTCAATCGTTTGCTTGTTCAGGGAAAAAAGCAATTGAATAAAAGTAATTATACAACCCCGAAAAATAACAATGCAGTTGATACTTTTCAGAAAGTCTTAACCATTTCACCCAATAACGCACAAGCCAAACGGGGGATAAAAAAGGTTGCTAGGGAATATTATCAGTTAGCTATTTCCAATCAAAAAGAGAAGAAATATATTTCCAGTAAAACTTGGATTAAAAGGGGCTTGCGCGTCGATCCTGACAATCCCAGTTTAATTCGCCTCAAACAAGAGGTGGAGGAAGAAATTGAAAAATTGTCAAAATAATGAAGCGTGAATTTTCTGGTATTAAAAAACGTGCATGAAATCACTTCCACCATGTTGCATCAAACCTGACAGGTTTTTAAAACTTGTCAGGTTTAGTTCACGTTCCTAATTAACAACCAAAATGGAAATATGCCAAAATTAGTAATACTTGATAGAGATGGAGTCATTAACCAAGACTCGGATGAATACATCAAATCCCCAGACGAATGGAAACCTATTGAAGGCAGCCTCGAAGCGATTGCGCGTCTCAACCAAGCGGAATATCGGGTAGTTGTCATCACCAATCAATCTGGCTTAGCGCGTGGCTTATTTATGTTAGATGATCTTAATCAGATTCATCAAAAAATGCACGAGCAATTGGCTGAAGTCAATGGTAGGATTGAAGCGATTTTCTTTTGTCCACATAGCAATAAGGAAAATTGTAATTGTCGTAAACCCCGCACTGGTTTATTTCAGGAACTGGCTAACTGTTTAGGGATTCCTTTAACTAATGTACCCGCTGTTGGGGATTCACTCCGCGATTTACAAGCCGCTAGTGCAGTTGGTGCACAACCGATCTTAGTTTTAACGGGTAAAGGGCGGCAGACATTGCGTATGAAGGAAGAACTTTATAATATACCCGTGTATGATAATTTAGCGGCTTTTGTGGATAGTTTTTTAACACAAAAGGTTTGAATCAGAATTTTCAGAATAAAACCTCAATAATCCAGGTTATTTTTCAATAAGTTATTGATTGTATTATATTTTATAAAATAGCGTTTTCCCCCTCGTTCCCAAGCTCCA
>JAGLHR010000081.1 GCA_023143415.1 Thiomargarita sp.
AGCGAGAGCGAAACCCACCATTTTTGGTGGGTTTCCACTTCGTTCCTACCCACCCTACATTTACTACATTTACTTTTTTAATGAGGAAGCCGTTTTAATGAGGAAGGTGGGCAATCAAAGGACTTTGCCCACCCTACATGACTGGTTTATCTCAAATCCTTGTCGTTGTTATAGGAATCTGAAAAACAATAAGTACCGAAGCACAAGTTTCAGCACTTTTTGGAGTCCATTCGAGGTTTTAGTTTTTTGAAGAAAAACTAAAACCTCGAATCCTTTAGATTTGGACGTGACCGAGTGCCAAATCTGAAGGTTTGGACTCCATCATATCCGATAACTTGTGCTTCAGTACTTATAAACAAGGATAAAACCAGCGACTCTTGGTTTTGATGAAATATATGATTATAAAATATTTTATATTCTTGACAAAATTTGAAATACATTTACAAATCAATAAGTTATGGTACGTTACAATGATTTATCCTTGTTTATACGCAATCCCTGTAGAATAACTCAAACCATTATGCTCCCAATCCAACACCTCCTACCATTACGAGCAGTCAATATCACTCTCCAATTCACTGCTTCTGCTAAACCCCGTCTATTCCATCAACTTGCCCTGACTGCTTGGTTACGGCATTTAATTGGTGATGTGCCGCATTATGAAAAATACATTATCTTAGACGCGCCAGAAAATGGACATACTTTTTACCAAAAAGGTGATTTTTATCGTTTTACCTTGTTTGCGTTAAATGGTGGAGAAGATTTACTGCAACAAATTCTAAATGCTCTATCTCGTCTGCCAAATAATGTCAAAATCCGAGATGAAAAAATGCCCTTTCGGAATAATCTGATTTTTCACGAAGCAGATGATTTATTGACTGGCGAACCAATTCAATCAGTTGCAGAGCTAACTCTTTACAGTTATGAAACATTGCAACAGGAAACAGATATTTGGATTCAGCATGATCAATGTTGGCTAAATTGGATTTCTCCAGCACGATTACTCTTGCCTAAATCAGAGCGCCGTCATAAAAAAAATGAAAACCACTTTTGCCGCCATCGTTCACAATTGGATTTTGCGACTTTAAACAATCGCTTATACGATACATTAGCAGAATTACTGCGTCAGCGAGTGGATGAACTGCCCGCGCGTCAAACGGATGAGACGCAACGATTGGAAATGGCTGATGTGTTTTGGATGGATTACAGCTACTACAATAATCAGGGCAAAGAAAAACCAATGGGGGGCTTATTAGGGCGATTACTGTTAGATACGGAAAATATGCCCTTAGAACAATGGTGCTATTGGGTATTAGGGCAATATGTTGGCATTGGGCAACGGCGTTCTTTTGGTTGGGGGCGTTATCAATTAGAATCGATAGAAACAGGGCGTACTATGCCACGCGCTTCCGCAAAAACGTCATTATTGGAATTGGCTTGTGTGCAAGAGAATTTAGAAACCGCCTATCTGGAAATAGGAGAAGAGGAAGCAGATGTCGAGCGTTTAATTCATTTACGCGAACAATTATTACAAGACGAATATACCATTCCCACTTTACATAAACAAATCTTAAAAGAGGATAGCCGACTATTACAAGTCCCTCCTTTTTTTGACAGAGTGGCGCAGCGAGCCGTCGCACAAGTATTGACCCCCGCATTGGATACATTATTTAGAAACCGAGTTTATTCAAAAAACTCGGTTTCTGAGCAGCGAAGTAGAAACCGAGTTTATTCAAAAAACTCGGTTTCTGAGCGACGATCACGGCATTCAGCCGCTCAGATGATTCAAAGGACTTATCAAGCAGGTTATCAATGGGTTTTTGAATCGGATATTGATGACTTTTTTGACAATATCCAATGGTCACGCTTATACTCTCGACTGACCGCATTTTTTGGTGATGATGCCGTCGTGGATTTAGTGATGGGCTGGATGAGTGCGACTGTAGAAGGCAAGGAACGTAAAGCAGGTTTGCCGCAGGGTTCGCCGTTAAGTCCATTATTAGCTAACATGATGTTGGATGATTTTGACAGTGATTTGGAAACGGCTGGTTTGCAATTTGTACGATTTGCAGATGATTTTGTGGTATCGTAAAATGTCGTGTAATTTGGATCGAGAACAGATTGCTAAGATGCCAGCAGTCGTCATTATCTAATGATTAATTTTTAATGAGACAGGCATTTAAAAATTTTTTTATAAGAAAAGGGCCCAAGTTCGGATTATTTTGTTAAACACCACAATTTGAGTTCGACCCTTTTATTATTAACTATTTGATTTTACACAAGTTAAAAAATAGTTGTCAAAATATTAAAAAAAAGGGGTAAAAAAGTTTGCATTTTAATTTGAAATCTGTATAATAGATGCAGACTTAAAAACTCAATGACAGGTTGTTGTCGCTCAGACGTTTTGACTTGTTGATTTTGTGAGTTTTGTAAGTGATTGATTTTAAAGAATACGTGGCACTTGAAAAGTGGTTGAGTTAAATCATCTGGAATAGATTATTTTTACTATTTAAATCAAATAGTTATATTATAAATTTCTCTCAGAATCAGAGTCGAGTGCCACGGAGGCTTTAAAATCAATGACTTAGGCTAAAATGATAATCATATTTTGGTTAAAATGGCTTCAAATGACTTTATAAAAAGTCGGGTTATTAGACGTGCCACGGAAACGTGTTGTAAGTGATTGATTTTAAAAGTGGTAAAAGTATTGCTCTTTCATGAAAGTTCACCGTTCAGGTGATTGAAACGTAATAACAACGATAGAACGAGAACTCCTAATCCCAAACTTTCATGAAAGTTCACCGTTCAGGTGATTGAAACTCTTCACCACCTTGATACTCCATCTGAAACATCAGCTTTCATGAAAGTTCACCGTTCAGGTGATTGAAACGCTAAAATAAATACCGTCTATTATAGCAGCATCAACTTTCATGAAAGTTCACCGTTCAGGTGATTGAAACCTTTAAGCTTTTCAATGTGAGCACATAAATCGTTCGCACTTTCATGAAAGTTCACCGTTCAGGTGATTGAAACTCAAGAAAACATCGAACAGGACTCCTTCAACACTTTCATGAAAGTTCACCGTTCAGGTGATTGAAACACATCCGTTGCAGTTTTGACATCGCGCTGCTGCTTGTCGCTTTCATGAAAGTTCACCGTTCAGGTGATTGAAACTTCTCAAATAAGCCCCCAAACAATCTGACAATACAATCTTTCATGAAAGTAAAGCCTGGTAGGGTGGGCAAAATGTCTTTTTATTTTGCCCACCAACCATAAGATGTCAACCATAAGCCGTTGCACCGAAAAGAGGTTGCCCACC
>JAGLHR010000810.1 GCA_023143415.1 Thiomargarita sp.
TGAGAGCTAGAGCTTGGGAACGAGGAAATGCCATTAAGTTAAGGGCAGACACGCAGGTCTGCCCCTACAAAACCCCGTTATTGTAAGGGCGAACCTGCGTGTTCGCCCTTAACTTAAACGAGGGGATGAAACCTCGAATGTGGTCAATATGATTTCACGTTCCTTAAAACGATTGCATCCTTATAGGAAGACGCAGATAAAACCGACTCCCTTTCCCAACTTCGCTTTCAACACCTATTATTCCTCCACATTTTTCCATTAAGTCTTTACATAATACTAAACCCAAACCATTGCCTTTTTCATTATTCGTGCCATAATTACGACTAGTGTTGATTTTAAACAGCTTTTCAATGTCTTTGGGTTTGATGCCAATACCCGTATCTGCGACTGATATTTCAACTAACTTTTCCTCTATTTTTTTGGCAGTCACTCGTATTGTACCAGATGCAGAGGTGAACTTGATCGCATTTGAAATTAAGTTTCTAATTATGCTGTCTAGCATGTTTTTATCGGCAAAAACAAATAATTTTTCATCAACATCTGCAACAATCTCAATCTCTTTGTGAGCGGCTTTATTATCTTGTAATTCAACATGCCGATAAATTGAATCTCGTAAAACGATTGTTGTTGGATTAGCTTGTAAACTACCGGTTTGCGAACTGGCCCAATTGAGTAGGTTCGTGAGTAAATCGTAACCATTAGTTGCGGCTTGTATAAGCATTTGAATGCTATCTTCTCTTTCTTTGGTATCATATTGGATTTCTTCATCTGCTAATAATTCAGCGAAACCTTGTAATCCGCAAAATATGTTGCCCAAATCATGTCCAATGATGGAGAAAAGTTTGTCTTTTGTGGCAATGGCTTCTTCTTTTGCGGCAAGCGCCTCTCGCAAATCTTGTTTTGCGGCTTGGAGTTCAAGGTGTGTGTTGATACGGGTGATTAATTCTTTTTTATTAAAAGGTTTAGTGACATAATCCACTGCACCCAATTCTAGCCCGGCAATCACATCATCTTTTTCCGTCTTTGCGGTGAGAAAAATAATGGGAATTTCTGCCAATGTTGCGTCTTGCTTTAATCGCCGACAGACTTCAAAACCATCTATGTCTGGCATCATAATATCCAGTAAAATGAGATCGGGAGATTCCTCTTTAATGGAAGTCAATGCTAAAGTGCCATTTGTGGCAAAGCCGGGAATATAGCCAGTTTCACTCACAATATTACCCAAAACACCTAAATTTTCTGGGTTGTCATCTACAATTAAAATGGTTGGTTGTTTTTTCATGATATTTATCCTCTTTAATGGTGAATGCGAATTAAGAATTGAATTTTTTTTGAAAATGGAGTACAACGCTTTAGCTTTGTTACTTGGAGTACATTCGAGGTTTGAGTTTTTTGAAGAAAAACTCAAACCTCGAATGCTTTAGCTTTGTCAGTCCACCCAAAGCTGAAGCGTTGGACTCCTATATTAAACATTTAACGGTTTCACCAAGTCAGGAAATTCTTTCAGTGCCTTTTGAATATAAGGAATATTAAAAGTTTGTGTGCTTTCTAGTAACGGATTACCATAATGGATAAAAGCGGGAATATTATATTCGTTCCCTAAATTTATCATATTTTCGGCAAACGCGATGACCACATCCATTTTCATCATAATATTTGCCCTTTTCCAAAGTGGCATCACTTCTTGTTCAATTTTTTCTCGTAATTCTGAGAGATTGGCAATATTTTCTGAGTTGAGCGTTTCAACTTCCGTCGTTGCCGCCTGTGTTGTGAGCGTTTTGTTGGTATATTTGAGATAGCGGGATAACTCATTGAGCAAAACAGAAATATTGACCGGTTTTGATAAAAAACCATCGAAGCCGCGTGCCTCAATCTTCGTTTTTTCATGCAAGGCAACGGAGGCTGTTAGGGCAATAACTGGAATATCAGCCGTGTTTGGATTGTCTTTTAAACGCTTTGTGGCTTCATAACCATCCATTTCTGGCATTTTGATGTCCATTAAAATCAGGGCAGGGTGATATTCTTCTGCAAATAGCAACGCATTTTGTCCATTTTCAACACTGAGCACTTCTAAATTGACTTGTGATAAATATTCTTCAATCAAATGACGATTCGATTCGATGTCATCCACCACCAATACTTGTGCTTTTTCAAACGTGATATTGTTTAAGCTAAAATGCTTGTCTTGTTTTACATCCTCTATAACTGTTGCAATTTCAACTTTCCGTAAAGTGATTTCAAAACGACTGCCTTTGTCAGGGTTGTTACTGACGGAAATCTCTCCATCCATCATTTCAACTAAACGCTTTGTGATGGCAAGCCCTAAACCAGTTCCCCCATATTTACGGGTGCTTTGCCCATCTTGTTGTCTGAATGATTCAAAAATGAGCGACTGTTGATCGGCAGGAATGCCAATGCCACTATCTTCTACAGCAAGGATTAAGTCAATACGACTGTTTTTTCTATATATTTTATTAGCACAGAGTTTAATATAACCACTGTCAGTAAATTTAACAGCATTACCAATTAAATTCAACAAAATTTGTCGTAAACGAGTTTCATCCAAGATTAATGCTAATGGTAAGGATTTATCAATTTCCATAATGAAATCCAGATTTTTTTCAGCCATTTTTAGACTGAAAATTTGCTGTAACTCAGTGAAAATAATCTGTGGATTCACTGCCTCATACTGAATCTCTAGCCGCCCCGCTTCAATCTTGGATAAGTCAAGTATATCATTAATTAAAGTCAAGAGACTTTTCCCCGCCGTTTGAATGGAATTGAGATAATTCTTATGCTGCTTATCAGTCACTTTTGAGGCGAGTATATCGCTGAAACCAATCACCGCATTCATAGGAGTACGGATTTCATGGCTCATATTGGCGAGAAATTCACTTTTGGCACTGTTGGCTGAGTCGGCTTCTTCTTTGGCTTGTCTTAGAGCGATTTCAGCTTGTTTGCGTTCGGTGATATCCAAACTTGTCCCTACTATGCCTACAATAACACCCTTAGTATCTCGATAAGGGATTTTCGTTGTTAGCGCATATCTTTTTTGTCCATCCTGATTAATAAACGATTCTTCGAGATTATAGATCGGCTCTCCAGACTCCATCACTTGCGAATCACATTTACGGTAAAAATCGGCATACTCTTTTGGAAAAAAGTCATAATCCGTTTTGCCAGTTAAGTCTTCTACGTTAATGTTTAGCATGTCAATCAACGTTTTATTTGTTGCCAAATAGTTTAACTGGCGATCCTTGAAATAGACAAAAGCGGGAATGGAATCCAATAGGGCTTTTTGGCGCACTGCCTGTTCCAATAGTGCTATCTCAGCTTTTTTGCGTTCGGTGATGTCATGGAAAATATCAAACTTGGAAATACTCCCATCCACATTCTTGATAGGTGTGTCAAATAGATCATAATATCTATCATTTTTGAATGAATACCACTCCCATCGAACGGATTCTCCAGAAAACACTTTTTCATTTTTACACCACAGACAAATTTCTGTTCTGTCATGGAAATAGGAATAACATTTGCGTCCATTAATTGGACCAAATTCTTTTTCAATAACGGGGTTGATATATTCCATGTCACATTCTTTATTAACAATATAAACGCCACTGGGTATGGCATTGAGAATACTGATTGATTTATCCCGCTCTTTTTGGAGTGCTTCTTCAGCTTGTTTGCGTTCAGTAATATCAGACTGAGTACCAATGAATCGCAAAGGTTTACCCTCTTTCGTCAATTCAATGATTTTGCCCCTAGCCAAAGTCCATTTGTAAGTACCATCTTTGCACAAGAGCCGATGTTCGTTGCAGTAATATTCCGTTTCTCCAGCAAGATGCTTATTCACATCAATATAAGCCTGTTCCTTATCATCTGGATGTACTCGTTTATCCCATTCGCTGAAATCTGTGGTGATTTCATCATCTGTATAACCCAGCATCTCTTTCCACATAGAAGAAAAGAAAACCTCATTCGTAACGACATTCAAATCCCATACGCCATCTTGACTGCCAGTCAGGGCATATTTCCATTTTAATTCGCTCTCTTTCAGCGCATCAAGGGAAAGGAAAACCCCCAAGCTATTACAAATATGTTGTCCAAAATCATTGAACAGTTTCAGCTCATTTTCTGTCCATATCCTTGCATAAGTACATTGATGTATTCCAAACGCCCAGGGCTTGCCAATTTTTGGATAAATGGCTAAACAGAGTTTGGATTGAACCGAAAACTGTTTGACAATAGTTGGGGCTATTTTATGTTCATATTTATGCCCGAAAGCAATTGGAACCGTTGCAGATAAGCAGGTTTTCATAAATTCAGACATCGCCGAATCCATCGGAATATCTGTATTTAAAATGTTTGCACCGGGATATTCTGGCGTGGTTACCTCCATTGGTACACGCCAACTGGGTGCATCTGGTTCACAGGGGGATAGGAGCCAAGCCCGATCACAGTTGAATACCGATAAAGTTGCTTTCATGGCACCTTCCATCATTTTGTCAATATCCTGTGTTTCATTGATGGCTTTTCCCAGAATCGCTAAACTCTCCAGATGGTGAACATATTGCTCCAGTTTGTTTTCAGCTTGTTTGCGTTCAGTAATATCCATTGCAATACCAAGCAACAGTTCTGCTTTGCCTTCATCGTTTAACAAAGGCGTTTTTATAGTCCGAAAAAACCGTCTTTGATCAGATGGACTAGTCACCGTTTCTTCAATGGATATGGGTTGCAAGGTGGTTAACACTTTTCTATCAGTGGCGAGAAATTGTTCAACATCTTGCAAATTGGGATTAAAATCGGCATCGGTTTTACCTTCCAACTCTTTAGGTGTAGAACAACCGTAAATATCGGCAGTTGCTTGATTAACTAAGACAAATTTTCCATTCCAATCTTTGACAAAAATAAGATTTGGTATGGTGTTAACAATGTTTCTTAAAAACTTTTCTTGCTGCTCCAGTTTGTTTTCAGCTTGTTTGCGTTCAGTAATGTCTTGAAGCGTAGCAACAAGATAGTCAATTGCGCCGTCTTTTTGACGATGTGCGGTGACTGATATAAAAGCGTAAACAATCGTACCCTCTTTATGGAGAAAACGTTTCTCCATCGTATACCCCTCAATTTTCCCAGCCAATAACTGATTAAATTGAGTTATATCAGCAGTTAAATCATCCGGATAAGTCAACTCAATCCAAGTCAATTTTTTCAACTCTTCCCATGAATAACCTAATAGTTTACACATACAGTTATTGGCATAAATCCAGCCCTTTTCCAATGAAGTAATTGCTAAACCCATTAAGGCTGATTCAAAATAGCTCTTAAACTGTTTATTTTCACTCTTTTGAAGTGCATCAAGGGAAAGGAAAAGCCCCAAACTCTCACTAATATGCTGTCCAAAATCGTGAAAAAGTTTCCGTTCATTTTCTGTCCATACCCTTGCATAAGCACATTGATGCAATCCAAACAGCCACGGTTTGCCAATTTTGGGATAGATGGCTAAACAAAGTTGTGATTGAACAGAAAACCGTTTGACAACCATTGGGGGTATTTTATATTCATACTTCTGCCCGAAAGCAATTGGAAGCGTTGCAGATAAGCAGGTTTTCATAAATTCAGACATCGCCGAATCCATCGGAATATCTGTATTTAATTTTTTTGCACCGGGATATTCCGGCGTTGTTATCTCTATTGGCACGCGCCAACTGGGTGCATCTGGTTCACAAGGAGATAGGAGCCAAGCCCGATCACATTTAAATACCGATAAGGTTATCTTCATCGCACTATCCATCATTTGAACCCTATCCGGTGCTGCATTGATGGCTTTTCCCAGAATAGTTAAACTCTCCAGATGGTAAACATATTCTTGCAATTGGGCATTTTTTGCTTCCAATTTTTTTTGCAAATTGCTGATAGTGAGATGTTTGTTGACACGCGCAATCACTTCCTGAATTTGAAAGGGTTTGGTAATATAGTCAACCGCACCGATTTCAAGCCCTTTAACTTTATCAACGGTTTCAACTTTGGCGGTGACAAAAATAATGGGTGTATCCTTTGTTGCTTCATTCTGTTTCAAATGAAGGCAAGTTTCAAACCCATCCATTCCCGGCATATTCACATCCAACAGAATAAGATCAGGTTTGACATAAGCAACTCGTTTGAGGGCAATTTTACCACTTTTAGCAGTCATTACTTCAAAATCTGCTTCTTCTAAGCAATTATTCAGTATTTCTAAATTATTGGGTTCATCGTCAACGATTAAAATTTTATGAATCATATTTTTTCCTCAATGTTTAATGTTTAATGGTGAATTATTCGTAACTCAGGTAATGTCTTAGGAACGCGCATGAAATAAATTACCATGTTGAATCAGACCTGACAGGTTTCCAAAACCTGTCAGGTCTAGTCGTCGATTCACCATTAAACATTAAACATTAAAACCTCTTAATGCGAATTAAAAGTTAAAATAGGAGTCCAACGCTTCAGCTTTGGGCGTTTTAAGAAATCCGATTTTCAAAAAAAATCGGATTTCTTAACGGCGAAACGATGTTTAAGAAATCCGATTTT
>JAGLHR010000811.1 GCA_023143415.1 Thiomargarita sp.
TGGTTGCCCTGAGTCGTTACAAATAGTTTTCATTTTAGGGACTTCCAAAAAATAAATTATCCCAAGAGGCTCTTGCAAAACTCATGGATGAAAACGAGGGCGAACACGCAGGTTCGCCCCTACTGAAATTGTAGGGGCAGACCTGCGTGTCTGCCCTCATCATAAGAGTTTTGCAAGAACCTCCCAAGTCGAAACAGCCAGTTTTTTGAAAAAACTTGGTTTCTTGAAGACATTTGGGATAGTTATTTTTTTGCCATTAAAACTCTCCAAGATTTACCAAATCTTGGAGAGTTTATCTATTATACTTGTCCGTCAATAAATTTTTAGCTAATAAAAACAAATAGTTAAATTCATAAAAGCCTTATTTTCGGACAACTCTATTAAATCATTTCGATGTTTCCGTTTTTCTTCAAAAAGCGGAAACATCGAAAACATTATGGAATTCTTATATGCCTTCATCCGAGTCAAAAGAAGTCACATTTTCTGAACCATTCAACAAAGCATTATTGCGAAAATTCAAAAGTCTCCCTAACTTGGTTTTTGTCACCGTATTAGCCGTTATCGTAGGTATTGGTGCCGGTTTTGGTGCCCTTTTTACTGAATGGTTGGTTGAAGAAGTACACCACATTTTCTTTGAAGAAAAATTATGGGGATTAATGGAAGGCATGGGAATGTTTCACCTCCTGATCATTCCAGCTATTGGCGCACTGATTTTCGCACCTATTATCCTGATTTTTGCGCGTGAAGCGAAAGGGCATGGTGTATCTGAAGTTTTGGAAGCGGTATCCGTTCATGGTGGACGTATTCGCCCACGAGTTGGCATTATCAAATCATTGACTTCAGCACTTTGTATTGGTACAGGTGGTTCTGTCGGGCTTGAAGGTCCTATTGCCCAAATCGGTTCCGCCATCGGTTCCGCCGTTGGACAATTAGTCACTTTAAGTGAAGATAGAATACGTCTATTATTAGCCTGTGGTGCAGGAGCAGGTATTGCTGCCACGTTTCATGCCCCCTTTACGGGAACACTTTTTGCCCTAGAAATTATTTTAGGTCATCTTGAAGCAGGCTATTTCAGTGCCGTCGTTATTTCTGCCGTTGTGGCGGACACCATTGCACAAGGCTATAAGCTCCCAATCATACCCTCTATTGCGAACTATCCGTTAGTCAGTAATTGGGAATTGTTATTATATGCCATATTAGGTATCATAGTTGCTTTCAGTGCGATTGCTTTTACTAAAACGTTGCACGCGATGGAAAATATCTGGGCAAAAGTACCTGTTTCTGATTATTTTAAACCAGCACTTGGCGGTTTATTGTTAGGCGTGATTGGTATGATCACCTTTTTCCATTTTAATGAGGTTCCCCGTTTTTATGGTTTAGGATATGAAAGTATTTCTCACGCGCTTAATGGTCAACTTCCCTTCACACTTGTTTTTTCGTTATTTTTCATCAAACTATTCACCACTAGCCTCACATTAGGTTCAGGCGGAACAGGTGGTACATTTACCCCCACCTTATTTATGGGAATCATGTTAGGTTCTTCGTTTGGATACGCTGTTAATATACTATTTCCAGAAATAACCGCACCATCCGGGGCTTATGCACTCGCCGGCATGGCGGCATTTTTTGGTGGGGCGGCTCATGCACCCTTTACAGCTATTATGGTGGCTTTTGAATTAACACAGTACAATTATCACATGGTTCTGCCTATTATGCTAACAACGGTGGTTGCCACATTAGTTGCTAAGAGTATTACCCCAGAATCAATGTACACCAGTAAATTGGTCAGTCAGGGAGTAAAAATCAGAAGAGGTGCGCCTGGACAAGAACTGTATATCATGGATAATATTACTGTTGGTGAAGCAATGACTAAAGATATTGAGGTTGTGCCTTTAAAAATGTCACTTTTTCATTTGATGGAAAAATTTGATCAAACGCACCGTCATGGTTTTCCAGTTGTGGATGAAGCGGGAGAACTCGCCGGCGTGGTTAATCTCAGGGATTTAGATAACGCAATTGCGTCAGGGAACATTGCAAAGCGAACGGTGTCAGAGATTATCATAAAAGACACTTTAGTTGCTTATCCTTCTGAACCGATGGGAACCGCATTACAACGTTTAACTCTCCGTGAAGACGTGACTCAATTGCCTGTTGTTGAAGAAGAAGGTTCGCAGAAATTGGTTGGTCTTGTACTGCGCTCTGATATTATTCATGCTTATAATCAGGCAATGAAAAAAAATAAGGAACAGATAACAACGTAATTTTTCACTCACTGAAGATTACTGAGAATGAAATAATCTCCGAGACTAAACCTGACAGGTTTTCAAAACCTGTTGAGAATGAAATAATCTCCGAGACTAAACCTGACAGGTTTTCAAAACCTGTCAGGTTTGAAATAAATTCATCTTTCTCTACTTACATCTAGGGCATCGTTATCATGGCGTTACAAGATCATTTCCATCCCCCACTAAGCACACATCGCCATTGGCATGCGTTTCATAATGCTTGGGCAACTTATATTGCTTCAGATTTGAACCACCTTCTACCAAAAGGTTATTTTGCGGAACCTAATGTACAGTTTAGTATCGAAATTGATGTGGCGACATTTGAAGACTCTTTAGCGGAAGAAATTGATGATTTATACGAAAACACTTCACCCCATAATTCTTTAAAATGGAAACCACCAGCCCCTACAAAAACCTTTCCTTTTCAACCTGTTTCTGAGAGAGTAGAAGTTAATATTTTTAATAATGAAGATGGCCCTATTTTAGCTGGGGCTATTGAATTAGTTAGTCCAGCAAATAAAGATCGTCCTGCAAGTCGAAGTACTTTTGTGTCTAAGTGTGAAAGTTATCTACAGCAAGGATTAGGGCTTATTATTGTTGATGTGGTGACGCTGAGAAAGGGTAATTTACATAATGAGTTATTGAAAAATATTGTCGCATCAGATGTGCCACTGATGAATGCACAGCTTTACACAACGGCTTATCAAGTCGTCAAACATAAAGAACCCTGTTTAGAGATTTGGCAAGAATCATTAGAAATTGGGCAACCATTGCCAACAATGCCGCTTTGGTTGCGTGGCTCAATCTGTATTCCCATTGATTTAGGAGCAATTTATGAATTGACTTGTCAAGAGCAGAGGATTAAAATGCGGAGTACAACAGATTGAGGAAATAATTGATTAGGAAAACAGAATCATGTATGCCTATTGTGAAGTGATAATTTTATATGCTTTACAAAGACTTACATTAAACAAACCAACTTGCATTGGGGCAACAGGTAGAAGTGCTGGTCGTGGCTGATTATACCGTTTCTCCCCCATTTCGTCGTACATGGATAGAGTTTTTTGCTGAACGGGATCGTCTGCTTGTCGAGGAACAGAATGAAATTAAAGGATTTATATTGGCCTCACAAAAATTTCTTAATCCACATCCTATTCGAGGTAACTATTCAGCCTTGAGATAAATCTCAAGGCTGATAGCTAAAGCAGGCTAAAGCCAGCTAAATGATTTAATGAGTCTGCTTGAGCAGACTATTCGAG
>JAGLHR010000812.1 GCA_023143415.1 Thiomargarita sp.
AAAACTTTAGGCTGAAATGTTGTAGGGGCAATCCTTTATGGTTGCCCTGATTCGTTACCGATATTCGATTAATAAAAGACGATTTTTTGATATGATCAATAAAATGATTTTAGCAGGAGACATTGGTGGTACTAAAACCTATCTTGGGCTTTTTAAAATGATAGAGGGCAAGGTTCGCCATCTGACAGAAATAAAGGAATATTCTAGCCAAAGCTATTCTAGTTTTACTGCATTGCTACAGGATTTTTTAATTTTTTTGGATCAATCGTCGCTTAGAGAGGACGAAAAATTTATTGGCGTAGCATGTTTTGGCATAGCAGGACCCATAAAAACAGATAATAACGGAAGACGCTATTGTGAAATGACTAATATTCCTCAGTGGTCCGTTATCACAGAAGATGGCTTGAGTCAGTTGATTAATTGTGAAAAAGTGATATTACTCAACGACTTAGAAGCGATTGGTCATGGTATTTCCCCACTTTCTGAGACGATGAACAACGGTATTTTCCCACTTTCTGAGGAGGATTTTGTTGAACTTAATGCGGGTATTCCTCAAAAGGGTAATCGTGCGGTGATTGCGGCAGGTACAGGGCTAGGAGAACTGATGTTGTATTGGGATGGTAATGAACATGTACCATCAGCTTCCGAAGGAGGGCATACTGATTTTGCGGCGCGTGATCAATTTGAGTACGCATTGCAAAATTATTTACGTGAAAAATGTTATCCAAAGCTAGTCAATTATGAACAAGTGTTGTCGGGGCGCGGTTTGGTGAATATTTATGAATTTCTCAGAGATCGCGACGAATACGGTAAAGAATCTGCTGATTTGAGAGAACGCTTGGGCAAACAAGACAAGGCTCAAGTGATTAGCGAGGCAGCGTTGAAAAATGAAAACCCATTATGTGTCAAAGCGTTAGACGTATTTGTCTCACTTTATGGGGCGCAAGCCCGTAATTTGGCATTACAATGTTTGCCTTTCAATGGACTCTACATTGGCGGTGGCATTGCGCCGAAAATTTTGGCGAAATTGCGTGATACGACTTTCATGGAATCTTTTGCGAATAAAAATGGGGATTTTTCTGATTTACTGGCTTCTATACCGGTAAAGGTGATTATGAATCCCCAAGTTGGATTGTTGGGGGCTGCGTGGCGTGGTGCGAAAGCGTGATTGATTATATCAAGGAAATCATATTATTGCTACAATCTAATGAGAGAAATAGCATAGGGGATAATAAGTGCAACAGAGTGGTGGGCAACCTGCTTGCCCACCCTACCTGTCTACTCAGGGCAACCATAAAGGATT
>JAGLHR010000813.1 GCA_023143415.1 Thiomargarita sp.
ATCGGCTTTCCCTGGCTCGCAGCGCATGATCTCTTTTCACTTGTCGCAGATATTTATCTCGCATTGTCTCACCAAATTTTGCGAGTGGCAATCCTTTTTCACCGATTTTTTCTTCCAAACTCTCTAAGCGTTTTTGATAGTTATCTTGGTTAATTTCAAGTGTGCGAGATTGATCATCTAAGTAACTTAATTCCGTCGTATAGCGAGGAAGTACATCCCACGCTTTCCGCAACGTTTCCTGTAACACTTTGAAATTCAAAGGAATATTACTATTTTCACTGACTTCTTTATTACACGCCTGAATTTTAACGGCTTCCCTTTTTAAGTCTTTTTTCAGGAGGCGACTTTGATTATAAGCCCACATCATTTTATGGCGATACATCAACAAGAACATCCAATCATGATAAAGCAAAGAAGCTTCTTTCGCCGCTTTTTCATTGGGATAGAATATCATAATCAGATGAGGGTTCTCTGCGCTACTTAATTCGGGAGAAGTATATTGCCAAAATTCAAAAAGGCAACCTCCCAGAAAATCACTTTTTCCCATTTTATCAACAGAATTCGCGCCCGGTATCAACGCCTCATAACATTGTTTCGCCAGTTTCTCATATTCTTGCGTTGGCACTGAGGGCAATTGAGCAGAAAAAATCCAAGTTTGCCCTATTGTGCCACTTTTCCCCTTCAATCTCTCATTAATCTGGACTTTCAAATCACGAAGCCATTGTAAATCAACCGCTTCTTGCTCTTCTTTACATGAACAATCCAGTAAAAGCCCATAAGTATCACCAAGCCGCACAGGATAGTCATAACCTTCGTGAATCTCAGAGTCAAATTTGCTATATCGCTCACCAAGTAATTCCACATATTCCGGTTCAAGATATTGCTTATCGCGCCTATCAAAATCTTCATCATTGATTTTGACGAGTTTTTGCTTGAACAAGCGACGATTTTCTTCAACATTTTCCTCAGTTTGCCCCAAACCTTCCCGCAAATCATAAAGAAATAAATCCAGGGTGGGGTATATGAATTTTGTCATAATCTCTCGTTTTTCCGATAATTTCACCAGTGTCAATTATGATGAGGGCAGACACGTAGGGGCGAACCTGTGTGTTC
>JAGLHR010000814.1 GCA_023143415.1 Thiomargarita sp.
TTAAACATCTTGGAAACATAGTGCGTCACATCAGTTCCAACTTTAATAGGAATGAGGCTTTAAGAATTTCCGACTTGAGCCTAATTTTGAGTATTATTGAATTCTCATTCCTTCGCTTTAAACATAAAACAGAAAAAAATGTCCTTAGAACTTAATATAGAATTAACTGAAGAAAATCAAGTAATTGTGCATTTTGATGCACAACAATCTATGCCATTCGATTTTAAAATGCCTTTGAATGATGAGGTACGAATGGAGATTAATTGGTATTTAGAATATCATGCCACGTCTTCTGATATTGAGAGGAAACAAGCGTGCGCTGCCCAATTGCCCCAAATAGGAGAAAGGTTATTTCAAGCGGTTTTTTCAGACGAAAAAGCCCTTGAACTTTTTCGTCAATTTAAAAGCCAAGAAGAAAAAGGCAGATTATTAATCATTCGCGCTCCTCAATCGGCGATTTTATCTTTGCCTTGGGAATTGTTATCTGATCCAGAAGCGACTTATTTCTGCCATGATACATTTCCTATTGCTATTCGTCGTACCCATTTTACAATGGATCGAGTGGTGCGAAAACCGCTCACTAAGGAATTGCCACGTTTACAAAATGTCGGTTTTTTTGGGCGCAGTGAGGAATTATGGCAAATTGAACGTGCTTTTGTACAAGATGAAATATGCCGCTTTACTATTTTAGGCGTTGGGGGGCAGGGTAAAACGTCTTTAGCTATCGAAGCGGCACAATGGTTATACCGTATTGGCGTAATTGAAAAAATTTGTTTTGTGGATTATGCGGCTTTTGTGGGAGTAGATGCCATTGGTTTAGCCCTGAGAACTTTGACAGAAGTGTTGGGTAAGCCTTTAAATGATGAAAATGCAATCAGCGAAGCCTTGCAGGATATCCCAACTTTGTTGATTTTAGATAATGTAGAAAGAATTCCGGTTGAATCACTGCGCGAATTGTTAGATGCCGCAGTAAAATGGTCGGAAATTGGGCAATGCCGGATATTGTTGACACGCCAAACTGCTGATGATGATCTGACTGAAAATAATTTACATCAATCACTCACGTTATCGGGATTGGATGAAGAAAACGCCTTGGCGTATTGTCTGCATTGGTTAGTATTGCTTCCAAGATCAGAAGTGGAAATGCCTAAACGAGAGGCGTTGTTGGATTTGTTTCAGAAAGTGGCTTTTAATCCCTTATTGATTAGAATATTGTCAATGTCATTGAACCGTAATACGACTGAATTAGGGAAACGTTTAGAAGAGTTGCTTGCTGAAACGCCTGTTCCGTTATGGGCGACTTTGAATTTGTATTTGGAAGGTTGGGAAGTGGAGAATAAGATTAATCCCTTATTCGTTTGGTTGGCTCGGTTAGTTAAATTTCAAATTCCAGACAAATTGAGTTTGGAACTTGAAACCTTGGATTTCTTTCTTCCTATCTTAGGGGTATTTCAAGGGGGCGCGTTTGAACCGGAAATATTAGCGGTTACTAAGTTTCCTAAAAAACAGTGGAAATTATTACTTTCTGCTTTACAGCATGTTGGTTTAATTCAAGCAGAAGACTTGCCTGATTTCATAATTCCCTATCTCAAGTTTCATCCCACATTGGCTCAAACGTTGTGGGCGCGTTTATCTCTTGAAGAGCAGGAAAGAATACATGGCATTTATCAGTGGCGTTATGTTGAATTGATCAGTTATTTGTTTTTTGAAGAGGGCAAGAATACGGTATTAATCCATGCCCTTGCTAAACAGGATTTATTTAATATACTTCATAGCATTTATACGGCGATTGATGCAAATGAGAAATGGGTTCCTAAAGTGGCTAACTATATTGATCTGTTCCTCAATGTTTTTGGATTGAAACGTGAAAGTGTCGCGATGAATCAACGGCTTGAGGATGCGGGTTATAAAAAAAGCGGTACTAATGGGAATTAAGAGTTAAAATAGGAGTACAACGCTTTAGCTTTGTTATAGGAGTACAACGCTTTAGCTTTGTTATAGGAGTACAACGCTTCAGCTTTGTAAAAAATGGAGTACAACGCTTTAGCTTTGTCAATTCAAAAAACGCCCAAAGCTGAAGCGTTGTACTCCTATTTTAACTCTTAATTCGCATTAGATGATCGAAAATACCATAATGCTAATTGCCCAAACAGCAATATGCCAAGATAATCAAAAGTCAAATCTAATAAATCGAATGATCGACTGTCAATAAAAATTTGAGATAATTCTTCCAATGTGACAATGGTTAAAATAATTACACTGCCTTTGAGAAAAGAGAGTTTAAATATCTTCAATTTCTCACATTTGAAAAATAAGTTGACAAAAAGAGCTAATAATCCCATCAAAATAAAATGTCCCCATTTATCGCCGTAAGGAATCAGGTAAAGTATCTGCTTGAGATGATTTGTCAACCACCAATCATCACCTAGATTCGCAATGGCGATAATCAGTAGTACCATAAAAATGTAGAGGCTGTTATTCTTTTGATATTTTTCATTTAATTCCTATTAATTACTGATGTGACGCAAGGTGCTTCCAAGTTCCACCGATTTCATCGGTGGCTATTCAGATTTCACCGCGTTGGGGTTAGTTTCAACCCTGAAGGGGTTAAACATGAATAGCCACCGATGAAATCGGTGGAATTTAG
>JAGLHR010000815.1 GCA_023143415.1 Thiomargarita sp.
TCTTATATACAATCCTTGTAGTTACTGTTGTCAGACGAAAAACTGGCGATGTTCGAGTAACATTAATTAAGGTAGAAACATCATGAACTCTACGACTTTACTTGCTTTTTTATATGCAATACCCGAAAATGTCCAAAGTGCCGCTTTCAAAAAGTTGGCGACTCAGTTGAAATGCCAACCCGTTAATTGGGAGGCGGTACAAGACAAATTGGATGCCATTTTCCGTGAACATCCAAAGTTACAAGAAATCTGTACTCGCTGTCAAACGCAATTAGAAACCAAAACGTCAGAAGCCCTTTTGGCGTTGTTACCGAGTCAAGAAGTGCTGAATCAATATCAACCCGCATCACCAGTTGCACGTAGTGGTTTACCTGGATTACCTGATAATAAGGAAACGACTGAAATTACCAATACAGCCGTGGCGATTCTGGAAAGTGAGCATCCTGCTGAGATGGCAAAAAAACTGTTGCTGCCACTGAGTGATATACCAAAATCACCTCAACCCGTAGGAAATAAATAACCATGCTGGTTTATCCGACTTTAAATTTATTTCTTTATGATTTGCGTGCCGGTTTGGGACAAAACGAGGCTGCTGTCAAACAAAATCGCGCCGATTTCAAAAGAAAATTACCCGCTCACTTTGATAATGCGTTATTTGATCGGTTAGATAACGATTTATCTGAAATGGACTATCTTGAATTATTGGGTAAAGACAAAAGAGTAATTCCGTTATCACCCGATCAGGATTTTCCAGAGCATGATGGTTATTATTATCCGGTGCGATTCAATGATAGCTATGGATTATTGTTAAACTGCTCATTCGCCGCTAATCAGGAAACAACTGATTTAACTTGGCTCAGTCAGTTGCAAAAATTAGTGGCGAGTCGTGTTGCCAATCAGAAAGGTACACTTGGAGAAACTTGGTTTTTTTCCGCACAATTAGATAATTTAGAGAAAAGTGTGGATTTAGAGATAAGTGTGGATTTAGCCGAAAATATTTACCACACTTTAATGCCTCATGCGGAGGCGACTGAAAATAAAATTGGGAAAAGTGATTTTTTAGGCGGGGAAATCTTTGAATTTCGGGGAGTTGATTCACCGACGCAACTTGATAGCAAACACCATATTATTATTGCCCTTTATTCTGATAAAGCCAGTTTAGATCGAGAAATTGAATTTTATTCGGATTGGATGCGCTTATTATTCTACCGGCATAAAATCACCTGGGCTTATGATCAAAGTCGCCAATTAGCTAAAAAATTGAAGCAGGAGGCGATAACGATTCAAGCCTGTGAACAAAAGTTGCGTGACAGCACGAATGCCCAGAAATTGAAAAGCGAACAATTACAAACGGCTTTAGATGAAGCTTGGCATATTTTATCTGATTATGCAACCCGTTTAGATGAGCTAAATGATCAAGCCCACACGATTGAAATCAATTTAGGCAATTATAAAAAACGATTAGCGCAATTAGCTAAAAAATCAGCCTGTGCATTAACCGTCTTTACAGAATTTTATGATCTCGCTAAAGAAAAATATCACTTACAAGTTAAAGCAGATTATGACGGTTTTAGTTCAAAATTAAGGCGATTAGAAAATCTCATCGGTTATATCCGCGCCAGCGTTGCCATTCGAGAAGAAACTCGTGATCGTGATTTAGTGAATACCGCCGCTATTTGGGGAACGGGTTTAGCCACCGGTGCTATTGTCGCATCTATCGTAGGGCAACTGCCGATATTCACTGAAACCGGCAGTTTTTGGAACTTTTTTGTTTCACTGGGTATCAGTGGTGGCACGGCTGTTTTGGCTGGATATTTGATGAAGAAGAGCATTGATAAGAAGATCATTGAGTGGCGACAAACATAATCGGATATTTTGGAGTCGAACAGGCTGGTGAGCAGCAACGCTTTCGAGATTGTACTCAGCCGTTGTTAGCCTTGAAATAAATTTCAAGGCTAAAAGCTAAAGCAGGCTCTGCTAAAATCAAAATAATTTAGTCAGTCTTCTTTCAGTCTGCTTTAGCCTCGAATGCTTTTAGCCTTGAAATTTATTTCAAGGCTAACCGCTGAGTAGTTACCAATATTCTTATTCCGACTGACGAAAATCTTCTGATGTAGGCTGCACCCCCTTGTACTTGCCCTTGCACTATTTTAGTTTTCTAATAAGACATTTAAGAGAAAAATGAGCATCCTAGAACAAAAAACCTTTATTTCTCATATTCCACCGTTTGATAAATTACAAGAGCCTGAGCTTAAAACGGTTGTTGATGCAATGGATATTGCTTACTTTAAAAAAGGGGAGCATTTAATTCGACAAGACACTTCTCCAGATGCACTTTATATTATTATTAAAGGGGTTGTGCAAGAAACCCGCGATGATGAAATCGTTTCCGTTTATGTTTCCCAAGATTCTTTTGATGCGATGTCATTATTAGATGGAATCAGTAAGAACGATTTTATCGTGCGAGAAGAGTTGATTTGCTATGTTTTGCCTAAAACGCTTTTCTTGAATTTCATTCAAAATAATGATGCTTTAAAAAACTTTTATTCTCAGGATTTGTCTAAACGCCTTAATAGCCTAATTGAACAGCGCAATAATACCGAATTAGCGTCATTCATGGTGGCGAAAATCAAAGAGATTTATCTGCAACCCCCCGTTTTTGTTGAAGCGGATTCTTCCGTTTATGATGCCGTGCAAATGATGACGCATCAGAAAAGTAGTTTTATTTTAGTAAAAGCGGATAAGGGAATTGGCATTGTCACTGATAAAGATATTCGAGATTATGTGGTATTGCAACGTTATTCTATAGATAATCCCATCGCTCATATTGCTTCTTATAATCTGATTAGTTTAGGACGTGATGATTTTTTGCTTCATGCCCTGTTAGTTATGCTCCGCAATTCCATTAAACATTTATTGATTGAGCAGGATAATGAAATTATTGGGGTATTAGAGCAGATTGATTTGTTGAGTTATTTGTCTAATCATACCCGTCTTGTTGCAGTGCAGATTGATCGTGCTCAAAATAAAGCGCAATTGAAGGTGGCGAGCCAAAATATGACAAATATGATTAAAGCGTTTAATGCGAATGGTATGAAAATCAAATACTTAATGCAATGGATGACGGAATTGAATCAACAGGTGTTAAAAAAATTATATGCGTTTATTGCACCGCCAGCATTGTTAAATAATTCTTGTTTCATTGTGATGGGCAGTGAGGGGCGAGGGGAGCAAATTCTGAAAACGGATCAGGATAATGCCATTATTTTGCGGGATGGTTTTGTTTGTGAGGATTTAGACAAAATCACTCAGGAGTTGACTGAGACGCTGATAGATTTTGGATATCCAGCTTGTCAGGGTAAAATTATGGTAAATAATAGGAATTGGTGTCGTTTTTTAAAAGGATTTAAAGATCAGATTTTTCAGTGGGTGATTGAGTTTAAGTCGCCCTTAGATTTGGCGATTTTTTGTGATGCAAAGGTGGTGGCAGGTGAAGTCACATTGCTTGATGAGGCAAGAAAGTATCTATATGCACGTTTACAAGATAACCAAGCCTTCTTTTCTCATTTTGCTAAACCAACGCTTTCATTTGAAACGCCATTGAGTTTGTTTGCGACGTTTATTGTAGATAAATCTTATGCAAATCAATTGGATATAAAAAAAGGCGGAATCTTTCCACTCGTTCATGGTGTTCGCAGTTTGGCATTGGAACAGAAAATTATTCAGTTGGGTACGATTGAACGTATCAAACATCTTACTGAAAAAGGGATTTTTGAGAAGGCTTTTGCGACGGATTTGATTGAGGCTTTTGGTTTTATGATTTCGCTGCGTCTCCAATTTGAACTGGAAAAAATGAAAGAGGGGGAAGTGTATGATAATTACATTAAACCAAGTCAATTAAATAAGTTAGAACGTGATTTGCTCAAGGATTCTCTCAAAATTGTTAATGATTTTAAACGATTTATTCATTATCATTTTAAGTTGGATCGGATTGGCTAACTGATTTTTGAACAGGATTAATTTTTTGGTTTGTTTACTCTTGTTTGAATCAGAATTTTCAGAATTTTAGAATTTTCAGAATAAATACTTAGGGCGAACACGCAGGTTCGCCCCTACAATCAGAGGGCGAACACGCAGGTTCGCCCCTACAATCAGAGGGCGAACACGCAGGTTTGCCCCTACAATCAGAGGGCGAACACGCAGGTT
>JAGLHR010000816.1 GCA_023143415.1 Thiomargarita sp.
ACCAAATTTTAATAAGATACGAAAAAACTTTAGCCTCGAATTGATTTTTAAACTAATTTATTTTTAGCTGCTTAAATAATATCTCTTTATAACAATACCTTCGCCAAACACTTGAGTATTAAACTGAACTATTCAAAAAACGTTTTAAAATCAACGAGATTTAAAATAAGCTCAATTAGATTCAAAAATACTGTAAGTATTTGAAATTTAACAAAAAATTATAAAAAACTTGATAGTCGAGTATATAGGAATCCAACGCTTTCGCTTTGGAATAGGAATCCAACGCTTTCGCTTTGGATTTTGAAAAAATTTTAGAGTCCATTCGAGGTTTAAGTTTTTCTTCAAAAAACTTAAACCTCGAATAGATTTATCTCAAGGCTGAGTAGTTACAAAAAAACTTTAACCTCGACTCTCGAATGCTTTAGCTTTGGAGACATGAAAGGAAATATTGTGATTGAATTTGAAGGACAAATCTGGGCTGCACAAGACAATGATGAAGTCCATTTTATTTGTACCACGAAACGGATTAAAAATAAGATTCAAGTTCTTAATGAAAAAGGGCGCGATACGCGCTTATCCGAAGACAAGCTGCTATGGCAACATCCAAATATCGCCCAAAATGCTGATGATTGGCAAGAGAAATTAAGAAAGATTCAAGCCACGGTAAAATCACTGCATGATGACATTGACATCTCGTTGTTATGGGAAACTGCCTTAGAATTGGAAATTTCTGAAATCAGCGAATTAGCAGACTTATATTTTGGGAAAGAGATTACCACCGAACATTTTGTCGCATTATGGGAAATACTAGCTGAAAGTCGTTTATACTTTAAGCGAAAACGTCAAAACTGGGAACCACGTACCGCCAAACAGGTTGAAGAATTAAAAACGCAACAAGCGCGTGAATTTGCACGGATAAAAGCGGAGGCACTCGCCCACGATTGGTTGCAAAAAATGACCAAATTTCCTGTTCCCCCTGTATTGAATTTGGCACCAGAAAATAGCGAACCGTTTCAAATCATAGATGTTCCTAAAGACATTATACCATTTATTGAACGTTTAGAATGCTGGTTACGGGGTGATACTGATAAATATCTCGAAAACTTAGTCAATCGCGCTGCCTCAACAGTAAAACTGAACCCGCGTGACTTTGTCTTTGAAGTCTTGCAAAAAATCGGACGTTTACCGACTCATGCTGATCGTGATGTCATCGTGGCTGGCTTAAAACCAGAATTTTCCTCTTCTGTCAACGAATTTGCACAAACCGTCGAACCTTGGCAACCTGCTGAAACACAAAACATTACCGAACTCTTATTCAGCATTGATGATGATGAAACCCGCGAAGTTGATGACGCACTCGCCATTGAACGCGACGGTTTACTTTGGAAAATCACCATCGCCATTGCCGATCCCGCCAGTGTTATCCATAATAACGATATATTAGATCGGGAAGCCATGCGACGCGGCACTACCGTCTATTTACCCACACAAACCGTATTGATGTTACCTGAAAGGATTTCTTGTGACGTGGCCAGTTTAAGCGTAGGACATGTACGTTCATCGCTTGTGATACGGGTGTGGATGGATGAGGGAGAAATAAAAAAAAGCAGCATAAGTCGGGAAGCAATACGGGTATTAAGACGTTTAAATTACAGCGAAGCCGATAAACTCATTAAAGAGGGAGAAGAGGACACTGCCCGGTACTTGCGCGAATTATCAACCTGTGCAAAACACTTGTCCGCTCATCGTATAAAAGAAGGCGCATTTAGCTTGCAACGTCCAGAATACAAAATAAGTCTTAAAGAAGGCAATATAACCGTCACTATAATTGACAAGGAATCACCAAGTCGTTTATTGATTGCAGAAATGATGATTTTAGCCAATCACATTGCCGCAAAATATGCCTATCGCCATCAAGTACCCATCATTTATCGTGTTCAAGATCACCCATTGGAACCCATTAGCAAAGAAATGCTCGCCGATCCGCTTAGTTTCTATAAAATCCGTAAATTTTTAGGTCGTTCCTCATTATCATTACAACCCGGAGGACATAGCGGTTTAGGTTTATCCATGTACACACAGTTGACTTCACCACTACGCAGATTTGCAGATTTAGTCATGCAAAGACAACTGATGGCACATTTGGTTCAAGAAGAATTACCCTACAGTAAAGACAACTTATTTAAAGTCTTAGAAACCGCAGAACGCACTGCCCGCGAATCCCGTTCAATTGAAAACGAAGCGAAAAAACGCTTGCTGATGCAATATTTAAAACAGTTTTGGGGCAATAAGCCCGTAGAAATCCTTGCGATTAATGAAGTCAAAGGCGGGTATAAAGTCGAAATGCAGCCATGGGGAATCGAAGCGTATTTAGCCACATCAAGCTATTTAGAAAATGGTCAAAAAGTAGAAGCGGTTATTGATAAAATTCGTGTGAAGGCAGGGAGTGTTCGCCTGAAATTAAGCTGATAATATTGGAGTCCAACGCTTTTAAGTAATGTAGGGTGGGCAAAGTCTTTTTCTTGCCCACCACCACTTTTTTAATGAGGAAGCCGTTGCACCAAAAAGACTTTGCCCACGCTACATGGCTGGTTCTGCGAAAAATATTCTCGCAGTCGATTGCGAATATTTCAATTGAATCTGTACGAGAAGATATTTTTCACACGAGGTGTGGCATCGAAACCTGTGTGTGATGTAAGAAAAAAGGCATAAAATCATGGAACCAAAAATAACCCATCTCGAAAGAATCGAAATTCAAAACTTATGGGGAGAAGTTGACATTGATTGGCAACTTGATCCCAAAGTCAATATTTTGATTGGCGTTAATGGCAGTGGCAAAACGACTATCTTGGAATTAGTTGATTCTATAGTTCAAGAGAAAAATCTAAAAACGGTATTTGATTTTAGTCACATCAAATTATGTTTTAACAATAATCACATTATCTATGCCGAACAAATTAAAGATTTTGACGCTTTTTTTAAAAAATCAACTCGCAAGATAACAGCATTTAAATCTTGTGATGTTCCAAATGGATATACATCCGAAAGTAACTTCATAGAAGATTCCGAGAAGTATCGTTATAAAGATTTTATTAATCTTGATAAAGTCAGTACATTCGATATGTCTGAAGACGACAAAGAAAAAATAGAAAATGAGGGCACTTTTTACGAAAACACTGATTTAGATAAAACTTTAAGGAAATTAATCAATGATTTTAAAGGCTACCAACTCAAACTCAGAAACTTGGAGAGAGAAGAAACGACTCTTCTTGATGAAAAAATCAGAGAATTGTCCTTAAAAGACAATACAACCGTCGAAGAACTACAAGCATTAAAGAAAGCATTGCATCATAAAGAAGCAAAGGTGGCTGAAATTTATCAACAGAAAAATCAATTTCTTTTTGAGTTAAATAGTCTTTTTGAGGGTACTTACAAAGTCGTTGATTTTGATCAAAATAATGCGCTTATTTTTAAGAAAAAGGGTAAAACAATCACACCTTACCGCCTTTCGGCGGGTGAAAAGCAGATTTTGATTATTTTACTTAAAGTGATTTTGCAAGAAAATCAACCTTCTGTTTTATTGATGGATGAACCGGAACTTTCTTTGCATTTAGCGTGGCAACTCAAATTAATCGAAACGATTCAACGAGTTAATGAAAATTGCCAGCTGATTATAGCCACTCATGCGCCAGGTATACTTAATAAAGGATGGCGAGACAAAATCACAAAAATGGAAAATATCACTTTTACAAAACAATAGACAATGGACGAATTTTTAGACACTGAATACTACGAAAAAGAAGGTGTTTTCTTAGAGGTAGAGATTACTGCTTATGTCGAGGGCTTTGAAGATGAAATTTTTTGGAGAGATATTTTTGCCAAATACGCGCCTTCACTTAAAATCAATTTTTATCCTCATTCCAGAGAAAATGAACTTAAAAGTGGTGTCCAAGAAGTCTTAAAAGAAAAAAATAAAACGGGTAAAAATCTGATTTTGTGCATTGACAGTGATTTTAGGTATTTGCTTCAAGATAATTCGATAACCGAAAATCCTTATATTTTTCAGACGTATACTTATTCTATTGAAAATTACAAATGTGCGCCCCGAAATTTGAATAGAATTGTTAAAACAGCGACTTTGGTAGAAGGAAATTTTGACTTTATTACATTCTTAAAGAAATATTCTCAAACGGTTTATCCCTTGTTTTTATGTGTTGTTTATTTTGAAAAAAAGAAGTATGAGAAAATCCAAAATGAAGAATGGATAACTGGTGAAGAATTTGTTGTCACAGAAAAAAAACTGAAAGAAATTATTGGTATTCCATCTCATGAAGTCACTGTTGATAATCATGCTCAGACAACGATTGAAGCTTTAGAAAAAAGAGTAACGGCTTTCATAAATGAAATAAAAGTAAAACACGATACCATTGACTTAACCGAAATTGAAAATGATCTCAGGAACCATTTTGAAATTGATATATCAGACGTTTTTTGGTACCTCAATGGACATATTATCTATGACAACGTTGTTTTACTCATGCTTAATAAACTCATTTTGAATTATAAAAAACAGCAAAAACAAAAGTATGACTCTATGCCTACCACTAAAATGGTGCAAACGAAATACAGAGAATATCAAAACTACCTCAAAAACATTAAGTGGGAAACACTTTTGATGACGAATCATTTGCAATGTCTTGCTTTTGAAAATAACTGTCCTCTTATGGAAAAAATAAAGGCGGATGTGATTACTTTTTGTCAGGATAGAACGAAGCGAGATCAATTTGTTATACTCAATCCAAGCCACTGAAACTTACCTTGAATTTCAAAAGCGTCTTCGGGAGGAATAGTGATGTAGGGTGGGCAAAGTCTTTTTCGTGCAACGGCTTCCTCATTAAAAAAGTGGTGCCGTTGCACAAAAAATACGGTGCAACACCCTACATGGCAGCCCAAAATTATTTGATAAACATAACAAAATCAACAATTTATTTAAAATTTTACTCATGAATTTGAGGTTTTATTCTGAAAATTCTGATTCAAACCTTGGTAGTGATAACATATTCACAATTCACAATTAGGAGATAAAATATTACAAAGTTATAAAGCCGTTTTAAAAGGTAACCAATTGGAATGGGTTGATGACAAAAAAGTCTCTGCGAATAATCAACCTATCTTGGTTTATGTGACTTTACTTAAAGAGGAACCTATTCATCAAAAAATCAAATTACCGGGACAACAAGTTGTTGATATACTTTAAGAAATAGCCGATTTAAATGGCGCTGTGTCTCGGATTGCCGATCCTGTTAAATGGCAACGAGAAATGCGTCAAGAACGGACTGATCCTTTTATGGAGGCTGAATAATGCTACTTGACAGCAATACCGTTATTTATTCAGCAAAATCGAAATATACTAACTTGCGACATTTTCTAGCTCAACATTCATTTTCAGTCTCTGCGATTACCCGTCTTGAGGTGTTAGGATATCCAGAATTGGAGCCAGAAGAACAAGATAAGTTTGAAAAAATTTTTAGCATAACACCAGTATTGCCTATTTCAGACGAAGTGATTGAAAAAGCGATTGAACTTCGGCGACGACGAAAACTGAAGGGTGAAAGAAGGATAGCAGATTATTGCAGCAACGGCTTTGGTGCATGGCTTAACACTGGTTACGCATAATGTCAAAGATTTTGAATGGATTGACGAATTGTCGATACGCGATCCATTCACGATAAAAGAATCGTAGGCGAGAGAATTTTTAGCGGCGACTGCGTACTTTTTTCAAAAAGGGCTTGATTTAAAAATGCCAACGAAAATTTCCGTCCAACACTTCAACTTTGATTTTTTTGGAATCCATTCAAGGCTAAGGTTTTTTTAAAAAACTTTTAAGTAATGTAGGGTGGGCAAAGTCTTTTTATTGCCCACCACCACTTTTTTAATGAGGAAGCCGTTGCACCAAAAATACGTTGCCCACCCTACATGGCTCATCAAATTTTTGGAGTCCAACGCTTTGGAAAATTGGAGTCCAACGCTTCAGCTTTGGGCGTTTTTTTGAATCCAGAATAGAATCGTCAGAATTTCACCGACTGGCTCCCAGATATGGCAGGGCAGTTGAATTTTACTGATAACATATTGATAATTAACAATTAATTTAAACTTTTTATAAACAAAATGGACAAATACCGTCAAAAAGTCATAGAAACGTATAACAAGTTAATTTTAACTGCGTTGCCAGAGCGTGATCCACGTTTGCATGAAATCAAGTTGGATAAGATTTTTGTCAAGCTGAGAATTGCGGTGGAAAACTCTTTTAGGGCAACTCGGTATTTAGAACCTGATTTTGATAAAAATGATTTAAAAAAGGTTAAAGTTCTGAGACAGCGAGAGGAAAAGGTTGAAACAAAGCCAATGACGACTGCGGAGGCTTTGCAGAAACATCGGTATTTAATCATAACAGGCTCGCCGGGGAGTGGTAAAACGACATTGTTACGGTGGTTAGCCGTCACCTTTGCGGATCAGCGACAGAGTGAAAATTTGGGTGAAGCGTTTACGGAGGAAACCGTGCCGATTTTTTTGGAATTGCGGCGGTTTTCTGAGCGGTTTCATGATTTGGCAAAAAATCATCCGGCGACATTTGATTTGGCTGAGGAAATCAGTACTTTTGTGGGAGATGATTCGCGTTTTGATGGGGTACATTCGGATTGGATGCGACAGACTTTGGCGCAACAGCCTTGTTTATTGTTACTTGATGGGTTGGATGAAATTGCGGATCAAATGACGCGGCAACGGTTGTTGGAAGCGGTGGAAGCGTTTGTGCAGATTCCGACTTATGCTAAAGTGAGTTGTTTATTGACGACTCGTCCACATGGTTTTCAAAATGTGAGTTTGGGGGCAAAGTTTCAGAAAACAGAAGTGCAAGCGTTTACGCCAGATGATATTGCCGCGTTTATTCGTCATTGGTATGCGACGGCTTATGCGGAGGAATATCAGGCAGAAGCCTCGGAGTTGATTACGGCGATTAAGGCGCAGGAGCGGGTTACGGAGTTGGCGACGAATCCGTTACTATGTACTATCATTGCGATCATTTATCGGAATAATCGGGTGTTGCCGAATCGGCGGGTGGAGTTGTATCTGGAATGTTGTAAAACGTTGTTGGATACTTGGGAACGGAATAAAACTGAGATTGCGGCTCAGTCGCCTTTGATTGCGGGTGTTGACTGGCAAACCAAGTTGGAGTTGTTGATGCCAATCGCTTATCGGTTCCATGAGCAAGAACAGAAGTTAGCTTTGCCAGAGGGAGAGGTGGTGAAATTGCTGGCTGCGGCTTTAGATGAGTTGAATTTGATGCAGGGTTCAGAGGCAGAGCAGGAGGCTCGGCGGTTTATTGCAGCAATTCGGGATCGGAGTGGGATTTTGCAGGGGCGAGGTGATGGCACGTTAGAATTTAGTCATCGGACATTTCAGGAGTATTTGGCGGCTCGGTATATTGCGAAGCAAGCTGATCCCGTTTATATTGATTTTGTGATGAAACATTTGCATGAGGCTTGGTGGCGGGAGGTGCATTTGTTGGTGATTGGGCATTTGGGTTCGGGTTCTGATACGGCTGAGAAAGCGGAAAAATTGATGCTGACGATTTTGCCTGTGTATAAAAAGCCGAATTTGTTATTATTGCCATATAAACGCTTCAATTTGGGTAAATTTTTTCCTCGTTTACAATGGCAACGACGAATTGCTTGGCATACCATGCGTGAATTTGAATTAGTCGCTCAAGGTTATGCAGATTGTACTGCGCCGGCGAAAACGAAGCGGCTTTCTCAAAATTTATCTGAATTTATGTTTAAACGAGTTTTGAAATGGCAATATAATCCTTTTTATTCAGAACAGACAAATTTTTTAATCACAACGGCAGCAAAACAAAATTTACCTCGTGATACAGTGGTTGCTATTTTTTTACAAGGCTTGTCTGCTAAAGATAGATGGATGCGACATGCCGCAGCCTACAAATTAGGTCAATTGGATCAAGCCAGTGAAAAAGTGATTGATGCGCTTCTCAAGGCTTTGCTTGATAAAGATGAAGCGGTGCGACATAGTGCAGCCAAGAGTTTAGATCAATTAGATCAAGCTAGTAAAGATGAATTTATGCGATGTGCCGCAGCCAAGAGTTTAGGTCAATTGGGTCCCAATCATAAAGTGATTGATGCGCTTCTCAAGGCTTTGCTTGATAAAGATGAAGAGCTGCAATGTACCGCAGCCGAGAGTTTAGGCAAATTGGGTCAAGCCAGTGAAAAAGTGATTGATGCGCTTCTCAAGGCTTTGCTTGATAAAGATGAAGAGCTGCAATGTACCGCAGCCGAGAGTTTAGGTAAATTGGGTCAAGCCAGTGAAAAAGTGATTGATGCGCTT
>JAGLHR010000817.1 GCA_023143415.1 Thiomargarita sp.
GGTTGCCCTGAGTAGTTACGAAAAACTTTAGCCTCTAATACTGAAAAATAGGGATGTCATCAATAAATTTCAACTACACTGAAAGAGAGATTATCTATTTAAAAACTATGAAAACTTATATAACTGGTCGCAATAAAGACGCTGATATTGTTATAACAGACGCAGATCGCTCTGTCTGTGGTTTCCATTTAGAACTCATTGAAGATACTCATCACAAATACTATGTGATTGATCGTAAAAGTGCCAATGGTACATATCGTAAACATGGCGGACGTTGGGAGTCCATTCAACAAAGTTATGTGAACCTTGAAGACTGGCTATTATTGGGTAAATACCCGATCACTGTACGCCAATTATTAGCTATGTATAACGAACAAGTGCCGTCGATTAAAGATACTCGTCAAAAACGTTTAACTGTAAAACGCGATCCTGAAACGGGCGAAATTATTCCACAGAGATAGGTTAAAGATTAAGGAAGTTCAAATCCTTTGAATTTCCAAATTATTACCTTGTCACTTCTGGCAATAAAAACATAAACAATTGATTTGCATAGTATTTGTTACAAACCTTTTCAAAGGGTTTCTCTTTCAAAAAATGGCCGTTTCTCTAAATTAATGGCTTTCAGTCGGCTATTGCCATATTGTTTCAACACGAGGAGAACATTTCCATTGGCAAAACAATTCTTAACTCTTAATAAAGACTATGCGGGTAATCGTATTCAAGGTAAACGCAATTATCAAGAAGATGAATTTGGCTTTGATAATAGCAAGCCCAACGATTTTTTGATGATAGTGGCAGATGGCATGGGAGGGCACCAAGGCGGTGCAGTTGCCAGCAGTTGTGCCGTTAAAGCCTTTATGGATACTTATCATGCCGTCTCTGGGCGGGCTGCAACGCGGCTATATAAAGCATTACAACAAGCTAATCTCCAGTTAGCCTTAAAGGCACAATCCAAAGCGGAATTAAAAGGAATGGGTTGCACACTGGTTGGCGTAGCCATCCATGACGAACAATTGGAGTGGATTAGCGTCGGCGATTCACCCTTATGGCTTTATAGCGCAGGGCAATTACACCGCTTGAATGCGGATCATTCTATGAAACCTCTCTTGCAAGAACAAGTACGACGTGGTGAATTAACTCCCAAAGAATTAGCCATACATCCTGATCGTAATATGTTGCTTTCTGCGCTTGCAGGTACAAGAATTGATATGATTGATCAATCCTCCACGCCTATAGAATTATATCCAGATGATAGGGTACTTTTAGCCAGTGATGGCATATTTACGCTTTCTGATGCAGAAATGTGCAAGATTTTAGATAAGTCCTTACCGGCGAAAAAATTAGCCAATGAATTGCTTAAAGCAGTCAATAAAAAAGGTAAATATGCTCAAGACAATACAACGGTTTTAGTCGTTGATATTTCTGATAAAATTCCGCCAGTGAAAACAACAAATTCTTGGCGTTGGCAAACGGGCTTTTTACTCTTTTTATTCTTATGTAGCCTGATACTATGGGCAACTCTTAAGTAAGAGTTGCCCATAAGTATTCTATCTCTGTATAGGGTTTTGTAAATCTTTGATTTTGTTATGAATCAAACCTAATTTATTCTGTCAATTGCTCTAATTGGGAAAATGATGTATCAAGAAATTTTTAACGCTTTTGAGAATGTGAAAAATCTAGGCGGTAAAACTTGGGAACATGCTGTGGCGATTGACTTTTTTCAGAGTAGCCCCATTCAAGATTGTTCTATTCACTGTTTCCATTATCAACAAATGTTTGAATGTTTTTTTCAACATATTTTGGAAACGAAAAGCCAGTTTGGTGCCTATTCTAAATCACATAAACTCAATAAATTATTAGAAGAAGTGATTTCCACTACTGCCTTTAAAACGAACAAATCCAAATACCGAGGTGATTTAATTGCCATTACTGTTTGTGCTGAAGAATACAGATATAATTTTGACATTGATTGTCAAGGATATTTTGATAGTGTTGCTATCTGCGATGACTTAATCAAAGAACTTGTTGAATTTGAAAAAACAGTGAATGTAGGCGAAGCGACAATGCCATTAAGTTAAGGGCAGACACAGAGCCCAAAACCCCGCGTGTGCTTGTAGGCGAGGCTAAAGTTTTTTGAAGAAGTAACAGGGCAACCACAAGGGATTGCCCCTACGACATAAGAATATTGTAGGGGCAATCCTTTATGGTTGCCCTGAGTACAAAAAAACTTTAGCCTCGAATCGAAACCATTCACCTTAACCATTTCCCTTCCTTATAATACTCCAACGGTTGATACTCCATCTTATAACTCATTTTCTGACAATCTTTAATCCAATATCCCAAATAAAGCCACTTGAGATTTAAGCGTTTAACCTCTTCGATTTCCCATAAAATGCCATAAACCCCTAAACTACGCGCACGCTCATTAGGCTCAAAAAAGGTATAAACCGCCGATAACCCATTTTCAAGATAATCAACAACGGCTAAACTTAACAACTGTTTTTTTAAGCGAAATTCATAAAAAACCGTTGTTGACCAACTGCTCGTCAAAAATTGCATATAATCATCTACTGTCGGATTATCCATATTACCGCCCTTATGACGGGAAGCCTGATAACGACAATAAAGATTAAAATGTTCCTCTGCAAAGACGGGCGTGACTGCTGAAACCGTTAAATCCTGATTTTTTCGCCACACACGCCGTTGGCTACGACGGGGTGCAAATAATTCTACTGGCAGACGCACCGAAAAACAGGCTTGACAGTCTTGACAAAAAGGACGATAGATTTGTTCACCTGTACGCCTAAAACCGTGCCGAACTAAATTATCATATAAGGAACCCTCTTTAGGAGAGAAAGGTTCTGCAAAAACGCTTGTTGCCCTGCGATTTGGCAAATAACCACATTCGTGAGGAGGTGTTATAATTGTATCGAAAAAAATACGGTTATCAATCATTTTCATAAATTTCATCCGCGTCAAAACGCCACACGCTATGTCGTCCAGGTGTTTCACATAAATCTTCTAACAAAGCGCGATATTCTTGACGTGGAATATCTCTCGCCCCAAAACGTTCCAAATGACTCGTTTGCACCTGACAATCAATTAATTCATAGCCCCAACGTTGCAATTGCCAAACAAAATGTGCAAAAGCCACCTTAGAAGCATCACTCATTCGACTAAACATTGATTCGCCAAAAAAAACTTTGCCCAAGGCTATACCATACAAGCCTCCCACTAATTGCCCTTCATACCAAGATTCTACAGAATGGGCAAAACCATCATTATGCAATTGACAATAAGCCGCTTGCATATCCTGAGTAATCCAAGTCCCGTCCTGATCCTGATTGCGACGAGTGCCTGCACAAGCCTTAATGACTCCCCGAAAATCCTGATCCATCGTAATAGTAAACTTCGCTTTACGAATTGTTTTACGCAAGCTCCGTGATACTTTCAAATCATCCGGAAATAACACCATACGTTGACTGGGAGACCACCATAAAATGGGTTCATTATCACTATACCAGGGAAAAATCCCTAAACGATAAGCAACAAGGATACGCTTAGGTGTTAAATCACCCCCAACAGCCAATAATCCATCAGGATGTTCCAACGCCTGTTCTAAAGGCGGAAAATCAGAAGGGCTGGCATGGCGAGGAATCCAATAAGGACGACGCATATATTTATACTCCTAAAAACAAAACCGCATTCAAATACCATAGATGACAATATGAATGCCGATGCACACAACCTGTGCAACACCCTACATGGCTTCTTGATTCTCAATACTAGAATTTGCCATATCAAACAACCAATTCAATATATCAAATACCTTCTGTAAATCATCTGTAGCTGATACTGATGCCGGATCTTTTGTGTACAAATTCCCTTTTAATTGAGCAAATTCCCAAATTTTTCCGGTAGTCACAACACCATAACTTATTTTTGCACCTTGAAAAGAAGCCGCAACCATTTCAGCTAAAGCCTGCGCCCATCCCTCAGCAAATTTTTCTTGCTTTGCTTCTATAATACAAAGAGGTGGTATAGACATATCACCATATTGCGTTCTAGGTGCAATTAAATAATCCGGTTCGCCTACTAAACCTTTTTTCTTATCTATATTATAAGGTACATGTGACCATATACGAAGCAATTCATATTTGACTTCGACTAAATCTAATGTTGGTCTAATAATTCTTTCACATATAGTCGCTTCATTAATGAAATTCATACCATCATTTAATCGTGCCATCATATCAGAGAAATAAAATTCTGATATTTCAATTTTTAGCTGGTTGACGAAGGATTTTTCCTTTACTTTGAGCTTAAATTTTCTGGCGACTTCTGAAACGGATTTGAAATGACCGTATGACATGACTATTTTCTTTTTAAGTGTTAAAATATAGTAACGACTCAGCCTTGAAATAAATTTCAAGGCTGACAGCTAAAGCAGGCTAAAGCTAAGGAACGTGCATGAAATAATATCGACAATTAATTAGACCTGACAGGTTTTGGAAACCTGTCAGGTCTGATTCAACATGGTGTATTTCATGCACGTTCCTAAATTATTTAATTAGTCTGCTTTAGCAGACTATTCGAGGTTTTAGTTTTTTTGAAAAAAAAACTAAAACCTCGAATGCTTTTAGCCTTGAAATTGATTTCAAGGCTAACCGCTGAGTCGTTACAAAATATAATTTTTAATAAAATCAGTAAGTAATGAAAAAATGATTCTTGAACCTATCCCACTATTCAAAAATGCAGAATAATGAATAAAAATAGTTGGATTTTTGACCAAAAAATGAGGTTTAAGAAATCCTTTCCAAAAATCGGATTTCTAAGTTCAAAAACGAATAGTGGGATAGGTTCTTGTCAATATTGAGATTCGATAGGTTTCCTACTCTGAGCGTTCAGGTTTTCTGAAGAAGTCTATATCACTCACGAACGTCCAATATTTCCTTTAAGTTCCTCAAGCTTTGTTAGCCAGTCGTTAAAGTGTGAACATTGTTTCCGTATGCCTGGTATTCCTATGGCTTCAGCAATCACTTTGCCCATGACAACCTTTCGATATTGACTATTTAACGTTTCAAGCCGTTTGGATGGCGATTTCACAGGATCGTCGTTTATTTCTTCCGGGTTTTTATACGCTTCAATTATTTCCCGAATCTGCCAGATATCTATCTTGGATTTTTCTGCCAGGATATTTGCATCGCTAAAGAGTAATGCTTCAAATTCATGCATTTCGATATAAGGGATAAAGCGCTTCTCTGAATGAAATTCAGAAAACGTTTTCACGATATCCTCATGAGTCGCTGCTTCAAGCAATTCGGCTTTATGGCTGGCTGTCAGGGTAGCCCCATTTCGTATTTTTTGGTCAACTTCCATTTTTCCTGGCCACTTAGAATCGAGCCGAAAATAATCGAACATTGTTGATATATAGGTGTCGTTTCTTTGTCTAAGAAAGAGAGCAATATCGTTTTTTACTCTATCAAAACGTATGTTGCCGCCTTTATGACCCGATTTTCCTATTAATGCGGAATAGAGATATATTCCCTTATTTGCCATATGCGGTGCCAGCACATCACGCACGAAGGTTTGTTCTGTTTGTCCTTCGACTATAATAGTGATTTCAATACTATTCATAGACTGGTCCGCCGGTAATAATGTTTTTACGCCAGAGTTCACCCATCGAATAATCTTCAAGCCACTCAGAAAGCTCGTTTTGATTCAATCGTTTAAAAACAGATGTCCCTTTTATTCTGTTCACGATAATAATATCTTTCGGTTCAAAATAATCAACTAAAGAGGGAGACTGTGTTGATACGATAAGCTGAGTTTTCTTAGATGTGGTTTCAATGAGTTCAGCTAAAATATCAATGGCATAAGGATGTAACCCCAATTCTGGCTCATCAATAATAATAGTTGATGGTGGTTTAGGTTGTAGTAAAGCCGTTGTCAAACAGATAAATCGAAGCGTACCGTCAGACAGATGCTGTGGTTTAAGTGGATAATCTGATCCTTTCTGTTTCCAACGCAGACGGACTTTTTCATTCTTGTTTGGCTTTAGAATAAAATTATCGAAAAAGGGAGTGACTAAACGAATCGTATCCACAATTTGGTTGTAAACACTTTTTTCATTATTCTGCAAATCAAACAAGAACGGAGCGATATTAGCCGCATCAAATCGTAAATAATCACTATCGTCAATTGTCTCAAAACGACGCATTGGAGCAACTTTGCTAGTGTCGTGAAAATGGTAAATCTTCCACGAAGAAATAGCGTCATAGACATAGGCCGCAACGTTGCGGCCTCCAGTAACACCACTTCTGACCCTATCCCTAAGCAATTCAGGCGTTGCTTGCCCGCTTCCCAATCCCCACCATCCGGCGGTGCCGCCTTCATAGTATCTTGCTTCATCATTGATAATGAATGTTACATCTGCGGTGGGGGTAAGCTTAAAGCGGTAACCGTTAGGGCCGAATCTTGTTTCTACCTCGATCTGTTTTGTTATCTTTGGGCCGTTAA
>JAGLHR010000818.1 GCA_023143415.1 Thiomargarita sp.
AATTAGCAGGTTTTAGCCTGCTTTAGCTTTTAGCATTCGAGGTTTAAGTTTTTCGAGGTTTTAGTTTTTTTGAAAAAAAAACTAAAACCTCGAATTCAAAAAACTTAAACCTCGAATCGTTTTAACTCTTGGCTAATCAAAAGACTGAGTCGTTACGAAAACTAATTTGATTTTTAATTCTGAAAATTCAAACATTCTGAAAATTCTGATTCTAACAATAAAAAATGTCCTATACAAACAAAAATTCTAACATGATTTAAAATAAGACAAATTAGAATGGCTTGCTAAAGTGTTTTAAACTTTTCCTAAAAAAACGAGAATTTAACAACAATAATTAATAATTAGTAATTATAATTATTTATATTAACTTTATTAACTGTTCAGATAATTAAGACATGAGCGATTTATTACAACAACTAGCACAGGTATTGGAGCAACGCAAGACGGCTGATCCAGAAAAGTCTTACGTTGCAAACTTATATGCCAAGGGCTTAGATGCGATTTTAAAAAAAGTGGGAGAAGAGGCGACTGAAACGGTGATCGCTGCAAAAAATGATGATGCCGAGCAACTTATTTATGAAACAGCAGATTTATGGTTTCATAGTTTGGTATTATTAGTTCACAAAGGTTTAGAGCCTGAATTAGTATTAAAAGAATTGGAACGCCGCTTTGGGTTGTCTGGTTTAGAAGAAAAGGCGCGGCGAAAGGATTAAAATGAGAGGTGCAAAATATGAAAACGGATTGCTTGTTTTGTAAAATTCTCGCAGGAGAATTGCCCTGTGATCAAGTGTATAGTGATGAACATGTTATTGTCTTTGAAGATATTAATCCTAAAGCACCTGTTCACTTGTTAATTGTACCGCGTGAACATATTATCAGTCTCAACGCGCTTGAAGAAAAACATGATGGCTTGATGGGGCATATCATGCGTTTATTGCCGAAATTGGCTAAAGAACAAGGGCTTGATAAAGGCTTTCGTACTATAATTAATACGGGTTCTGGAGGGGGGCAAATTATTTTTCATTTACATGTTCACTTGCTAGGCGGCGTTGGTTTAGGCGGCACTGGCTTTTAAAATGATGATTGGTGAATGATTTTCGAGTTTTTAGTTTTTATTCAAAAAACTAAAAACTCGAAATGGTGAAAACCTCTGAGGTTTGATTTCAATTACAAAGATGAATGCTGAATAAAAACCTCAGAGTGAATAAAGTTTGATTTCAACTTTTATAAATAGGATTACGATATGATGGGTATCAGCATTTGGCAATTATTAATAATTTTAGTCATTGTCATCGTTTTATTTGGCACTAAAAAACTGAAGAATATTGGAGGTGATTTAGGAGATGCGATAAAAAATTTCCGTTCCTCCATGCGTGATGGTGAAAATAATGAAGAATCCAAAGCGCAATCAGAAGAATCCAAAGCGCAGTCAAAGGAAACGCCTGTAAAGGAAACAATTCAATCTCAAGTCGCTCAAGAAAAGGAAAACAAGGGTAAAATCATAGAGGGCGAAATTACAGATAAACAAGTGAATAAGGCGGTTTAAATTAAATTATGTTTGATATAGGTTTTTGGGAACTTTGTTTGATAGCGGTTATCGCTTTACTGGTATTTGGACCAGAAAAATTGCCGGGCATTGCCCGTAATGCCGGGCTATGGATAGGTAAAGCCCGTCGTTTTATTACCACTGTCAAACAAGATGTTGATAGAGAATTACACCTCCAAGAAATCCAAGAGAATATTAAACAAAGTGACCAAAATGGCCTTCATCAGTTTATTGAAGAAACGAAAACAGGCTTGAGCGAGTTGAATAAACCTATCAACATTGATCCTTTGCAATCAACAGAAAATAAAGAGGATTTATCTAGCAGTACGTCCTCACCTGATAGTTCTCATAAAACTGAGAATTCTCATAAAACAGAAACCCGTTAATTTTGATAACCTTCACGCGGTTATCAGGTCACTCGCAAAAATTAATATTCGAGGTTCAAGTTTTTTGAAAAAAAATTTGAACCTCGAATCCTGTTCAGACCGGTCATGTCCTGATTTTCTTCTATAGACTTATGGTTCGGTGATTCAAAACCGGGAATTCAAGAAGTGAAAAGTCATAGCACGTCATATCTGGGTCAATTTGAGAATTCAATCACCCGTGAATCACTCACCCTTCCAAGTGAATAAAACACCTTTTTGTAAAGGATTCTCGTTGCGCGTTTTTGTTTCGTTGTAGTCGCTTTGTTTGTATATATCTAATTGATTTTCAAAGCGTTTAATTCTTTTCTGAAGAGAAATCATCATTAAATTTGACAGGATTGAGTTTCTGCATAAACCGCCATAATATTTTTTAACTCCTGCAAAAGTATCATCCGTTGGGCAGCACTTAAATGCTTGATAGTATCAATGACTTCTTCTTGTTCAATGAGTTGAATCACTTGATTTACTGTTCGGCAACCTTGCTGACATAAGTTTTCTAGGCAAGAATCAATTTGTTTATCGTTTGTGATCATTTGAGCGGTTTATTTGATGGTGGATTCATATTCTCGTTTTATTCTCGTTCCCAAACTCCGTTTGGGAATGCATTCCTCGACGCTCCGCGTCAAAAAAAATTGACCTAAACTTCCGCTTTCAGGGTTTGAAATTACCTAATTACATTCATAATCAAGAACTTATAAAAATTGAAGTCCGATGGATTGATAACCGTTTCTCGTGTTTGGTGAATGTTCGACGCGGAGCGTCGAGGAAGGCATTCCCAAACGGAGTTTGGGAACGAAAAATAACCAGTTAAGTAGGTCGGGTTAGATTGCGCCGTAACCCGACACAAGGCGATTTATTAGATAAATTTCGGGTTACGTTATCACGCGACGCTTGATAAGCTAACCCGACCTACCATACTACATGGCGACACTGGCTACGTGATGTAATTCAATAGGTGTGACATGAAGTTCACTGGAACGCTGTCGAATTGGCCAAAGATCAAAGGCGTTTTGTAACCTTAACCAATGGGCTGCGTTAGGTTTTCCAAATGTCATTTCAAGCCGTAAAGCAATTTCAGGTGTCACTACAGCACGTCCCTTGAGTATCTTGGAAAGCGTTTTCGTACTGATATCAAGATGACAAGCAACTTCAGTGATGGACATATCCAAAGGTTCAATCACCAACTTTTTAAGAATTTTTCCGGGATG
>JAGLHR010000819.1 GCA_023143415.1 Thiomargarita sp.
TATCAATATATTCCAAATCCATTTTCACTTGTTCTTTAAAAGGAATGTCAGAACGACCAGAAACTTGCCAAATACAAGTGATACCTGGTGTCACATTTAAACGCTTAAAATGATCTAATGTATATTTTGCTACTTCATCAGGTAATGGTGGACGTGGACCGACCAAAGACATGTCTCCGATAAAAATATTCCAAATTTGTGGCAGTTCATCAATCGAAAATTTACGAATAAAACGACCAACTCTCGTCACTCGTGGATCTGTTTTCATCTTAAAGCGTGATACCCCTTTCGTTTTTTCCATCAAAGCTGCTTTGCGCTCTTCTGCATCAATGTACATAGAGCGAAACTTCCACATTGTAAAAAGTTTACCCTCTTTACCAACGCGCTTTTGTAAAAAAAAGATAGGTCCTTCAGAATCCAAACGAATCCATAAAATCACCGCCAGTAATATAGGGCTTAATAGAAGAAGGATGATTCCCGAAACAATAATGTCAAAAATGCGTTTAATTGATGGCAGGGCAGCTATTTCTCGTATCCAATTCAAATCTAAAATGATACAATCTACGACGTTTTCCATTTTGTTATCCTCTTAGTACTAAAACTTGTATAGGTGGTCAACCTATTTTTTTCATTCAATAAGAAGTAGAGTTTCTGTGATAACTCTTTCATGTTTGATTTATAAAAAACTTGCTGTTTTTTGTATCTAGTTATAAGCAATTTGTGAGCCAAAATCTAACTTATTGAAATTGTTGAAATTTTTTTTTGAATTGAGGTTGTTTTGCAAAATGCAATGCAAAATGCAATGCAAAATGGAACAGAGTAAGAATGCGAATTAAGAATTGAGTTTTTTTGTTGAAAATGGAGTTCGAGGTTTTAGGTACGTGTATAAAATAAATTCCACCATGTTGAATCAGACTTGACAGGTTTCCAAAACCTGTCAGGTATTTGAAGTTTTCGTTTTCAAAAAAACGAAAACCTCGAATGCTTTAGCTTTGTCAATCCGCCCAAAGCTGAAGCGTTGGACTCCTATTTTATTGTAACTACTGATGTAGGCTGCACACCCTTGTGGTTGCTCTGAGTAGTTATATTTTATTTAAGTAATTTTCCTTCCCACTCTTTTTTCTTACGATAGATAGTTGAAGCACTTATTGCTAACAACGCCGCAGCTTTAGAAATATTACCTTCACATAATTTAATGGCGTGTTCAATAGTTTCCTTCTCTACTTGCCAAAGGGGGCGAATGTGAGAAGGGGAGAATTGAGTCGACTTTGTGCTTTGAACTATCGTTTGAGTCTCGGATTGATGAGGACTCAAATAATCGTTCTGCCAATTATTCAGTGGGGCAGGCAACATATTCGGGATAACTTCTACTCCATCGTTAAGCACAACGATGTTACGAATAACATTTTGTAATTGCCGTACATTGCCAGGCCAATGATAACTGAGTAAAATGGCTTCTGTTTCAGGCGCAAAATTTTTAAAAGACTTATTTTCTTCATAAGTATATTTAGTAAGAAAATGTTTGGCAATGAGAGAAATATCATCATCACGCTCACGAAGGGGAGGGAGCAAAATGGGAATCACATGTAAGCGATAATAGAGGTCTTCACGGAACCGTCCTTCCTGTACTTCAATTAAAGGATCACGATTTGTCGCACAGATAAAGCGAACATCGACTTTTTCTAATTTATTATCACCAACTTTCTGAACAGTCCCCGTTTGTACAAAGCGCAACAGTTTACTTTGCAAATCTAAACTCATATCACCGATTTCGTCCAAAAATAAAGTACCACTATGAGCTAAAAGTGCCGCTCCCTTTCTATCAGACACTGCGCTCGTGAAAGCCCCTTTGGTATGACCAAAAATTTCACTCTCCATCAATTCCCTTGGTATAGCAGCACAATTAATGGCAATAAATGGTTTATTTTTGCGTGGACTTTGTTGATGTATCGCATCTGCACAAAGCTCTTTACCAGTACCACTTTCTCCAGTAATAAAGACGGTCGCTTTACTAGAAGCAGCGTTATTAATGATTTGATAGAGTACCTGCATCGATCTGGACGCACCCATCAAGCCATAATATTGTGTTTGCGGCTCATCAATCGGATCAAAGTCAGAAAGTTTACGTCGAGATTTTTCGCGTAATAAAGCATTGCGTATTGTAAGAATAAGTCGTTTGCCATCAAAAGGTTTTTCGATGAAATCAAAAGCCTTATAGCGCATTGCTTCGACAGCAACTTCAACGGAACCTTGTGCTGTGACAACGACGACTGAACAGTCCAATTGATATTCATTGATATGTTTCAGGATTTCCATACCATTCATATCGGGCAAACCGAGATCAAGTAAAATAACATCTGGCAGTTTTTTTTCAATTTGTGCCATCGCTTCAGTGCCAGTTTCAGCATATATCACTTGACAAGGCTCTTGGCGCAAATATTCTTGGTACGCAACCATCAATGTTGGACTATCTTCAACAATGAGTAGAGTCATTTGTGATTTTATATTCATAATTAATCATATATTCTTAATATTTTGTAATTAAAACAAGGAGTTAAACATTATTTCAAAGCGAAAGCGTTGTATTCCTATTCCAAAGCGTTGAACTCCTATTCCAAAGCTAAAGTAGTTGTAGGGTGGGCAACGTGGTTGCCCACCATTTCAGTTCGTTGCACCAAAAAGACCTTGCCCACTCGACATTAGTATTATCTACATCAAATTCAGGTCACACCCTATTCGACGATTCTTCAAACGCCTTTTTGAGCATAGACAATACTGCTTCTCGACCAAGTATTCCTAAAAATGGACCGAGCCGAGGTCCCCTTTCCTGACCAAGCAAGACAGAATAAAGAAATTTAAACCACGCGGCTTGATTTAAATCATACTTCTTAGGAATAATAAACACCAGTGCTTGAATTTCTTCACCCTGTAAATGTTCAAAATTATCTGCCTGTTCAATAATTTCAATAAATTCAGACAAATAAGGTAAGTATGAAAAATCAATAATTAACGCATCTTTTTCCCTTTTTTCCTCATAATCCTGAATATAAGCGATCACATTTTCACAAATTTGGCGAAAAAAAGACGCATTTTGAACAATGCTCGAATCATACTTTTGTGCATATTGATACAGGAGTGCCGGATCATGAAGCCCTAGATTTTGAGCAACATTGCTTAATAAATTAAAACTCAGTTCGTTTTTTTCCAAACGGGGCATATTCTGTTGAACACTATTAAGAAACCACAGAGAAGAATTTGCATTTTCCGTGCTTTCTTTATGAAGTACATCAATATATTCATCAGCAATTTTAGGCAATATGGGTAAACCCATCTGTCTTGCTTTATTAGGATTAGCCAATAAAAAATTTAACAAACCGCCCAATGGAGAATATTTAATCCATTGTGCCATTGAAATGCCATTACCGATTTTCTTAGAAATCTTAGCCCCTTTCTCATCTAAGAAAAGTTCATACTTATAAAGCACTGGCGGTTTTCCGCCTAATATTGAACAAATTTTACTCGCTAAACTGGCAGAGCTAATTAAATCCTTGCCATACATTTCATAATTGACACCGAAAATGTACCAGCGGAGTGCCCAGTCAATTTTCCAGCCTACCTTGACTTTCCCACCCGTAATCGTTGTGGTGCCTTTGTAACCACAAGGTTCAAAACCTTTACCTGCTTGATCACAGTGATAAGTTAATGTATAATTACTAGGTTCAACTTCAATAACCCGCGTACTATATATTTTGCCGCAGGATTCGCAAATAGGAAAAAACGGACTCCAAGCCTCCCTTTTATCTTTAGAGATCGTTGAAATAAACAGTTTCCTGATTTGGGTATAATTATCCATAACCCTTTTTAACCCATCATCAAATATTCCGCTCCGATAGCTTTGAGTAGAAGAATGAAACTCATATTCAAAACCATAAGAATCTAAAAACCGTTGTAGTTGCCCATTCATATAATCGGCAAAACTAGGCGTTTCCCCAAACGGATCAGGAATGCTTGATAAGGGCATCCCAAGAAATTGATGTAAATTGTTATTATTAGGCACATTTTCTGGCAAACTTCTTAAACCATCCATATCATCAGAAAAGGCGATTAAGCGTGTTTTGACATCTGGAAAGGCGTGTTGCAATGCCTTTATCACAAACGTTGTTCGCGCAACCTCTGCAAATGTACCAATATGGGGCAATCCTGAAGGTCCATAGCCCGTTTCAAAGATAATGGGTTTGTCTGAATTTAGAGCAACAGCGCGTAAACGTTTTGCTTCTTGGTGAGGCCATGTTACTTTTGGCATTTTTTTACCTGTTTGGAAAGGAGTCCAACTTGGAAAGGGATATTTTAACGCTTTGATTTTAAATCAGTTTTAAAAAGCATTCTATATAATTCCTGGGTAACTACTCAGTTTAAGAGTTAAAATAGGAGTCCAACGCTTCAGCTTTGGGCGTTTTTTGGACGGACTGACAAAGTTAATGTTGGATACCAATACGCACAAAGCTAAAGCGTTGTACTCCAAATCACAAAGTTAATGTTGGATACCAATACGCACAAAGCTAAAGCGTTGTACTCCAAATCACAAAGCTATCGTATTTCAAGGCTGAGTAGTTACAATTCCTGTTGGGTAATGAGAAAACTTGTTCATCAAGTTTCAGTATAACATTTTATAATCGTTACTTCATTTTTAACGCCGACTGAAATTTTCCCACCTGTTCAAATAAAGAAGTCATTTGTTCCAAGTGTTTGAAAAGTGGTCCTAATAACTCCTCTGGCTCAAGTGAATCAAGAAAATTTTTCAGATAAAGCCCTAATTCTGTATTACCGCTCAAGCGCAAGCGGCGATTAAAAAATAAAGTATCGGGGTCTTCACGGCGGGTGGCTAATAACAAAAAGTCATAGAGACTACCTTCAATAGCAAGATCATGAACATCACATTGTTGACGAGCCACTAATCTCTCGCCGATTAAAGTCAGGCAAAAATCTAATTGAACATCTGTCACACGAATAAGCAAAACCCGCCGGCGCATAAAATCCAATTCGCCCTCCCGCAAAGATTGAACTAAAATTCGACTTAACATCGTTGCCAAGACTGTGCTATGTACCTGATGCGGGATCAACCCCAATGGTAGAGCAAATAAGCGAGGAAATTTAGGTAAATTATTGATTTTAATTATATTATCCACTTTTTTCTTTTACTGTTAGCTGATAAATCTTGAATAGATTTTTGTATCTTTTCTTAAAGAAATCCATTATACTATAAAATTTCAAATCGAAGTTAAATTGATATTCTATTTTAAGAAGACTATGACAGCCGCTGAAAAACGTGCCACTATTGCATTAGCCAGTATTATGTCCATGCGAATGCTAGGCTTATTTATGATTTTCCCCGTATTTGTCCTTTACGCCAGAGACTTACCTAATGTCACTCCCCTTTTGGTTGGATTAGCGATAGGTATTTATGGCTTAACTCAAGGTATTTTACAAATCCCTTTTGGGATGTTATCTGATCGTATTGGACGTAAACCTATTATTTATATTGGTTTATTGATATTTGCCATCGGAAGTATTGTCGCTGCCCTTTCTACCTCAATCACTGGCATTATTATAGGACGTGCTTTACAAGGCTGCGGTGCGATTGCCTCAACAGTGTTAGCATTGACGGCTGATATAACCCGTGAAGAACATCGTACTAAGGCAATGGCCATTTTAGGGATAACTATTGGCATGTCGTTTGTTTTAGCATTGATCATCGGACCCATTATTAATCGTTGGATAGGTGTCCCTGGCATATTCTGGCTCACTGCCCTATTTGCTTTAGCGGGTATTGTTGTATTATACAGTGCTATACCACAAACGCTGACGAGTTCTCACCGTGATACAACTCCCGCACTCACACAATTTAAACGGGTATTACAAGATAGCCAATTGCTACGTTTAGATATAGGTATTTTCATACTTCACTTATTTTTAACCTCAATGTTTGTCGTATTACCTATCGCTTTAGTTGAGGGCAAAGTAGAAGTGGATCACCATTGGCAAATTTATGTATCTGTACTGATTGCCGCCATCGTTGCGATGGTACCTTTGATTATTTACGCAGAAAAGTATCGCCATATTAAACAAGTATTTGTGGGCGCAATAGGCTTACTCGTTTTATCTCAAATCGGTTTGAGCTATTTATATCACAGCATTACTGGCATTGTGATTATGCTATTTTTATTTTTTACTGCGTTTAACTTACTTGAAGCCACTCTACCCTCCCTTATCAGCAAACTGGCACCGACAGAAAGCAAAGGAACAGCGATGGGAGTCTATTCCAGTTCACAATTTTTCGGCGCGTTTTTAGGGGGCATCGGCGGCGGCTGGTTATATCAACATTATAGTATTGGGGCAGTTTTCGCTTTTTGTACCCTATTAGCAGTGATATGGTTTATACTAGCCGCAACCATGCAAAGTCCAACTCATTTAAGCAGCCACTTACTCAAAGTCGGAAAAATGGATAAAGAGCAAGCGAACCATTTAACGCAATGTCTAATGAAAGTCCCTGGCGTGGCAGAAGTGGTTATTATTCTCGAAGAAGAGGTGGCTTATATGAAAGTTGATCGTAAAATATTAGATATCGAAGCACTGGATGGATGTACTGAAATTTGCGCTAACATTTTGATTTAATTGATATAAAAGGAAAATAACATGTCTCGTGGAGTTAATAAAGTAATTTTAGTAGGGCGATTGGGAAATGATCCTGATGTACGTTATACAGCAGCAGGGGTTGCCATGGCAACTATCAGCTTAGCGAATAATTTTTCCACTAAAGATAGACAAACAGGCGAATGGAGAGAGGAGACTGAATGGCATCGCGTGGTTTTTTCTGAACGTCAAGCAGAAATTGTCAAACAATACCTACATAAAGGCTCACAAATCTATGTAGAAGGTCGTTTACGAACCAGAAAATGGCAAGATCAAAATGGTCAAGATCGCTACACGACAGAAATTGTTGCTCGTGAAATGCAAATGTTAGACAGTCGTGCTGATGCTGGTTATGGTGCGCCTGGTGGCAATGCCGATTATGGCGCACAGAATGCGGGTTATGCTGCACAAAATACAGGTTATGTCGCACCTCCGCCTGTGAATCAGGGCATGGGACAACCTGCTCCACCTCCACCTGTGACACAACAAGCACCTCCTTCGCCTCCTGAAAACATGGGACAACCAAGTCCGCCCCCAGCAAGTGGGACATCCGATAAAAGTTTTGACGAAGACGTACCGTTTTGAAATGAGTGAGCATAAAAAAACCATCGTTTTAGCGAGTGGCAATCCGGGCAAATTACGCGAATTTGCCCAGATACTACAATCCTTTGATTTTGAAGTGGTTCCACAAAGTCAATTTAATGTACCTGATGTGCCTGAAACGGGGCTCAGTTTTGTTGAAAATGCCCTAATCAAAGCGCGAAACGCTGCCCAGCATACGGGATTACCAGCCATGTCAGATGATTCGGGGATTGAAGTTGACGCGCTCAAAGGTGCGCCCGGCATTTATTCGGCACGATTTGCTGGCGAGGGGGCGAGTGATGAAGAAAATAATCGGCTATTATTAGAGAAATTAAAAGGGATTCCAGAGGCGAAACGCACAGCACGTTATCACTGCGTCATTGTTTATATGCAGAATGCAACAGATCCAATGCCCTTGATTTGTCAGGGTAGCTGGGAAGGGCGGATTTTACATGAACCGCGTGGTGAACATGGCTTTGGCTATGATCCGTTTTTTTATGTGCCAACGCATGATTGCGCCTCGGCAGAATTGCCACCTGATGTTAAAAATCAATTAAGTCATCGAGGGCAGGCTTTACGTGCTTTACAAGCCGCTCTACATCGGAATGTTCAAAACTGAAGCATCAATGCCATTAAGTTAAGCCAGGGCGAACACGCAGGTTCGCCCCTACAAGCACAGAATACATTGGGTTTGGTAGGGGCAGTCTGCCCTTAACTTAATAGCATTGAGCTGAAGCATTCGAGGTTCAAGTTGATCAAAAAACTTGAACCTCGAAATCAACTTGATTTGGTTCGCGCTGTATTTTTTTTACTGGCGGTAAGCACAATGATTCAATTTCTCGCAACGTTTTCTGCTTCATAGCACCTGCTAATCCAAGCGCAGTTTCATGCACTACCTACTTCAATGATTAATTTATTCATCGTTATTTATTGTTCCAAAACAAAGTTTGGGAACCATAAAAAGATTTCCCGTAGAAAAACACGAGGAAATCTTGAGTGTGTTAGGTTTGCTTATACTCAATCGTTTTTGCGAAATCACTTATTAATCGGAATCATTAAAATATGGCTAAAAAGAAAAAGTCAAGGATAACGCTAGGCACTGATGATGTTTTTTTGAAACTGATGAAAGTCAGTGGCAGTAGCCTTTTAAAGCTCTTTGGCATACCTGCGGAAAAAGCGGAAAAGTACCACTTTCACGCTGTGGTGCTTAAAGACAAAAGTCTTAAACCTGATATAGAAGGTTTTCCCTTATTAGAAAGCGAAACGGGGCGAATTTTTCTTGAATTTCAGGGATATAATGATCCCTTTATTCGTCATCGGCTGATGGCGGAAGTTTTTTTAGGGTGTGCTGGGGAAGAATATGAAGGCTCTGTGATGGCGGGTATTGTTTATACCGATAAAAAATATCAAAACGCCGCAAAGCCACTTAATGCCTTTAATGGCTTTGAAAAAGAAGAGTGCCATTTAAAAGGGTGTTTTCGGGAAGTCGTATTGACTGACTATACTCAAGAAGAGTTGGAAGCGATTGATCCCAAACTAATCGTTTTAGCACCCTTTACTTTGTCGGGTAAAACAGACAAAACGACGTTACTGGCAAAAGGGCGCGAATGGCAAAAAGCCGTCACCAAAAGATTTCCCGTTGAAAAACATGAGGAAATCTTGAGTGTATTAGGTTTGCTTATACTCAATCGTTTTTGCGAAATCACTTATGAGGAGGTTATTGCTATGTTGAAATTTGATTTGATGGATACGGTTGCTGGAAGGCAATTGTATGAGATGGGTGAGCAAAAAGGGCTTCAGGAAGGGGTTCAGGAAGGGCTTATAAATGTTCGGGATATGCTTCTTGATGCTTTAGAAGCGCGATTTGGGCTTGTACCCCATAAAATGATTGATCAAATTCGCACGATTGATCAATTGGAAATGTTGACAAGCCTTTTTAAACAAGCCATGCGATGCCCTGATTTACACAGTTTCAAAAAGCAACTGTCGTCGTAGGCTATGTGAATGCTCGGAATCTGGGTTTGAATGACGAGAAATCCGATTTTTTTTCAAAAATCGGATTTCTTTATTCGCCATGCAGCAAACACAGACTGACTCACTTTTTAAATTCGAGGATCAAGTTTTTTTACCAACTTGAGCCTCGAAATCAACTTGATTTGGTTTCATGCACGACTTCACCGATTGATTTATTCATCGTTGTTTATCGTTCCCAAACAGAATTTTTGAACCAGAAATGATTAATTTAATGATCTGAATCAGAATTAAAGAATTAAAGAATTAACAGAATTAAAAACCAAAAAGATTAAATCTTAATTCTGAAAATTCTCAAATTCTGAAAATTCTGATTCAAACAATATACTTACTGAACCTCATAAGCCCCAAGATCAATCGCCCCGCCAACAAGACGAGAATTACCATCTAAATCAAGGGCATTGCCGTTGTCATCTCGTAAAAATAGATGGCTATAACGAGTACACTGACAACAAGTTTTTTTGCATTCCTCACTATTACGATCATCGCAATTGTTAGAACACGATGATTCACAATTGTCATATCTTGAACAAGCAGTTACCACACTAGAATAACCCACATCAATAGCTGGAGAATCAGCGCGTAAACGGAAATTGCCATTATCAGCATCTACGAAGCGAGGCTCGCCCATAATAATGTGGGTACCCAAGTCAACCGCTCCTGATATGTAATTGACAAGGGTGTAGTCCACATGCAAGTCTCCGTTTGGGGTAATATCGTTAGCTTCTTCGCCTACTTTATTTTGCGCGAAGATGGTGTTCAGAATAGAGCCTCTACCATAAAATCCTCCGCCATTGTTGACGATGGTACAGTTGTTGATGATGGTACTACTTCCATTAATAGCCCCACCATTCTTAGAAGCACTGTTGTTGAAAAATGTGCTGTTGGTGATGGTAATGGAAGAAGAATAAGAAGAATAAAAAATCGCCCCACCATTCTCAGAAGCACGGTTGTTGGTGAAGGTGCTGTTGGTTATGGTATTGGCATTAGAAACCGCCCCGCCATTCTCAGAAGCACTATTGTCAGTAAAAGTGCAGTTGGTAATATTGCCTGAGCTAGAAATCGCCCCCCCGCCAGAAGAAGCACTATTGTTAGTAAAAGTGCTGTTGGTAATATTGTCGGCGCCAGAAACCGCCCCGCCAAAAGAAGCAGTATTGTTAGTAAAAGTGCTGTTGGTAATATTGCCTGAGCTAGAAATCGCCCCCCCGCCAGAAGAAGCACTATTGTTAGTGAAAGTGCTGTTGGTAATATTGCCTGAGCTAGAAATCGCCCCCCCGCCAGAAGAAGCACTATTGTTAGTGAAAGTGCTGTTGGTAATATTTCCAACGCGATAAACCGCCCCACCATGGCTATCATAACCAGTATTGTTGTTGTCAGTAAAAACACAATTGGTGATATCTACTTCTCTATTACCATGAATTGCACCCCCGTCTCCAGAACGATATCCATTTTGAAAGAACAATCCTTCTATCGCCACAGAACCATTAGCAGACACGGATAAAATTGAACTACTTGGAGGCTCTTTTTGGAAACATACCCGACTTTTCCACACACCACCAGCATCTTCACACTGATCATCATTTTCAATCCCCTCTATCCTTTTAGCGCCACCATCAAAAACCGTCACCGCCGGAGCATCACTCTGACTCACAAAGCCACTATCCCAACCACCAGAAACCTTAATCCCATGTTCAAAAGTTTTGCTTTTGGGTATCAACAGCCCATTACACTCATAAGTCCCTTGCTCAATGCGAATCTCGTCCAAATCCTGAGCCGAATTGAAAGCCATTTGTAAACCATTACACCCTTTATAGGTACCATGTTCACCAAAGCTCAATACGCCAAAGACTTTAATAGCCCTTTCAATTTCACCCACATTGCCGCTCGCATCAACCACTTGCACCGTAAATTGTGCCATACCGCGTACCGTTGGCTCACCTTGAATCAATCCGCTCTCACTACCCAGTGTTAATCCATCTGGTAACGTACCCGAAATCAAACTAAACTGATAAGGCGGCATACCCGTTTCAGGCTCAATGGCAAAACTATAAGTGCGTTCAATCACGCCATCAGGTAAGCGACTATCACCAAAAGTCAGATCAACTGGTTCAGCCTCTGTAGCGAAAATAAACGAAGCTTGGACCACATTGCCGATTATCTCATCAATAAAACCAGTCACTCGCATCGCAGCAGCATGAAAGGTATATTCCCCAGTGGGCAGTCCCGCTGGTAAATCTATTCGTAAAATTTCACTGGAACCGCTTGCCCGTGCTGCCACTGCATAAGGCACAAAATCCAAGCCAAAATTGAGCGGCGGGGTTAAAAAGAAAAACGTGTCATCTCCAGGCAAAGTCACAGCAACATAAACATCCGCTTCATCTGACCAATCTTCATTTAGTGTCAGGGCTAAAGTTTTCCCGGGTATAAACCGCGACTGATTGAGCGACAGTTCTATTGCAGACGCTAATGACGCGCTCATTAACAACAATATTAGGCTAGAAATGCAAACCTTTAGATATTTCATCAGTTTAGAATCCTCTGGACAAGTTATTAAAAACATATTCATTATACTCCATGATCAAGTTTTTTTAACCCCAAACTACAAGGATTGTATATAAGCAAGGATAAATCAAATTGCTTATACTCGATCATCAAGTTTTCTCGTTACTAAACAATAACTACAAGGATTGTATATAAGAAGGGATTTATTAGAAGGAATTTTTTATAACTCATGGGCAGTTTTCTCGTTACCCAAACAATTTAGCGTTTTTAATCCCTTCTTATATACAATCCTTGTAGTTAGCGGTTTTAATACAATCCTTGTCGTTAGCGTTTCTCGTTCCCAAACTCTGTTTGGGAATGCATTCCTGCAACGCTCCGCGTTGCGAATGGCGTTTAGGAACCAGAAAAGTTTTTGTTTTGGAGTCCAACGCTTTAGCTTTGGAAGTTTTTTGGAGTTCAACGCTTTAGCTTTGGAAGTTTTTTGGAGTCCAATAAGAATGGTGGGCAATAAAAGGACATTGCCCACCCTACATAACTACATGACTACTGAATCGGTGGGCAACCACGTTGCCCACCCTACATGACTACTTTTTTTTCATTCACCATTCACCATTCCACTATGAAACTCTTAACAACCTTAGCCTGGCGCAACCTTTGGCGATATCCGCGCCGTACAACGATTATTCTTCTCGCCATTGCAATTGGAGTTTGGTCAATGTTAAGTCTGTCAGCCTTTATACGTGGCATGATGGAACAACAGGTTAATAACGTCATTCTTGAATTGGTGGGGCATATTCAAATCCATGCGCCTGGATATTTTGATGCTCCCGTTATTAATCACAGCATGCCTCCGCCAAATGATAACCTATTGAATTTACTCAATAAAGAAGAGGTTAAGGCTTATGCGACACGAGTGCGGTTGCCCGCGGTACTGAACAGTGAGCGCGAATCAATGGGCATCACACTGGTTGGGATTGAACCAGAAAAAGAGCAAGGACTCTCTTTTATCGCCGATGCGGTGACTGAAGGGCGTTATTTAAACGGCATTAATGATAAAGGGATTATCTTAGGGCGTAAACTGGCAGAACGTTTGGAAACCCGTTTAGGCAAGCGAGTCGTGTTAATGAGTCAAAACAAGGTTAATGAATTAGCAGAACGGGGTTTTCGCGTTGTGGGCATTTTTGAGGCAAAGATGGAAAGCACTGAAACACAGTTTGTCTTCATCAGCCGTTCTATTGCACAAAAAATGCTGGGAATGGGGGACAATATCTCAGAAATAGCCGTATTGAGTCAGAACCGTAATCAATTAGATCAGTTATTACAGAAATTACGTGCTGCGGCACCGGAACAAGAAGTACAAACTTGGCAACAACTGGTACCACTGATAGTGGTTATGCTCACGGTTTTTGAAGGCTTCCTATTAATTTGGTATATCGTCGTGTTTATTGCGATGGCTTTCGGGCTTGTGAACACCCTATTGATGGCGATATTTGAACGAACCCGCGAAATCGGTTTATTTCAAGCCTTGGGTATGAAACCCCGCTGGATAGTGGGACAAATTTTGTTTGAATCCTTATTTTTATTGCTGATCGGTTTAACGATAGGCAACCTGATGGGATGGGCGACTTTAATGTTCACCGCAGACGGCTTAGATTTTTCCCAATATGCCGCTGGCTACGAAATGGCTGGTTTAAGTAGCTTTATTTATCCTGTGTTAAGTCTATCGGATATTGTGACGGCGAATGTACTGGTTATCGCTTTAGGATTGATTGCGAGTTTATATCCGGCATGGCGAGCGGCGCGGTATGTGCCTGTTGAAGCTATTACGAGAACGTGTTGAATCAGACCTGACAGGTTTCCAAAACCTGTCAAGTCGATTTTCTTTCAAGGTGGAATCAGACCTGACAGGTCTAGTCGATTTTCTTTCAAGGTGGAATCAGACCTGACAGGTTTCCAAAACCTGTCAGGTCAAGTCGATTTTCTTTCAAACACGTTCCTAATCAAAGGGTAAAGTGATTTCTATCACCAGACCAGAAATATCTGTACGGTTATAGGCGCGGCATGTTCCGCCTATATTCCATATCAGTGAAGCCACCATTGATAAACCTAAACCCATTCCTTTTACCTCTCCGGTATGGAATTTTTCGCCCTGATAATAGGGAGTCCAAATACCCGCTAGTTGTTCAGGGGAAAGCCGTATCCCATTATCACAAACTTGGATGCGAATGCCATTGGGAACAGTAGTAATATTGACTTGTAAGATGGGAGAACCCTTGGGATGAAACTTCTTTGCATTTGAAAACAGTTCAGTCAAAATTAATTCCATCATTTCATTGGAGGCAGAGATATAAGTCTTATCTGGCTCGTCAATATCTTGTTGAAAAACATGAACCGATTTAAGCTCCAACATTTTCTTAATGGCAATGACTATTGATTGAAGTTTTGAGAGCTTACAAAACGCAACACCTATCTTTGTTGCTTTAGACACATTCAAATAGTTGAGAATTTCTTCAATTTCAGACTGAAGGCGGATTCCTCCACTATAGATCATATTAATAAATTCCTCTATATTCGCCTCACTCATCTGCGAAAAGTTCTCTTTCAGATATTGACTGGCGTTAGTAAAAGGAATGAGTGGTGTTCTCAATTTGTGATTGATTTGCCCTTGAAATGCCCACTTTTGTCTTTTAAGTAAAATATTATCTGTCACATCACATAAACGGATAATGTACTGTTTATTTTCCCTAGTAGAAATTTCCATCACGTCAACTTGCAACCAAAATGCGTCGGAGATTGATGTTTCTGGACGTACAAGATAACGGAGTATTTGCTTTTCAGAGTATCCTAGTCCTTTCTTCCAAATGTCTTGCGGTTCACAGTGGTACTGTTTTTTCGCCAAATATAAAAATGATTCGGTGATAACGTCTTCTGTGTGTAGATTAAGGTATAGACGAGCTTGTGGATTTGCATAACAGATTTGTTCGTTATGATCCAGTATCAGATAACCCTCATTAGCTTGTTCAATCACCCATTTGAATTTAGTTTGTTCTGTGAGCAAGCGGCGATAACGATTGAGATTGGTTACAGTGCGAACCCTTGCCCGTAATTCTGCGCGATTAAAGGGCTTAGAAATAAATTCATCTGCCCCTGCTTCAATACCAGATTGACGCGAATCTTGATCATCTAGGGCAGTCACTATAATGATAGGTATTTCAGCCATAAGTGAATTGGCACGTAAAGCGTGACAAACCTCAAAACCATCCATTTCTGGCATCATCACATCTAGCAGGATCACATCAGGGGTTAATTTTACTGCTAAAGCCAATGCTTCAATCCCGTTGCTGGCAAAAAATAAATCGTATCCTTGATTTGTGAGTAATCCTTTCAATGCTTCACGCCCAATTTCTTCATCATCAACGATGAGAATGGTACTTTTCTGTTTCATTAATTTTTCCTTAACTGATGTTACGCACTATGTTTCCAAGAGGTTTAAGAAATCCGATT